>JBGSVX010000705.1:0-2568 GCA_041752795.1 Terrimicrobiaceae bacterium | reverse complement strand
TGGGGTGGAGCCGATCCTTTTCGACATCGGCGAGGTCGTTGAAGACGTAGGTGGCGGAACTGACGAAGGAGAAGGCGAAAAAGGCGATGATTGCCTTGACGAGGAGATCGGGATTGCGGAATTCGCCGGTGAAGATGATCGCGGCAAGGACAAAAGAGTTCTTTGCCCATTGCTTCACGCGCAACAGCTTGACTAGGCTTTTCGCGATGCTTGGTTTGGCCAACGCAGTCTCCATGTCGTTCCTCTCAACGCAAGCTTCATGCCACCCGTGCCCGAAGGTCTAGGATACCAGGGCCCAAGGTTTTTACCAGGTGCCCGCGACAGTCCACCGTTCGATATTGTCGGCTGAGTAGGATGGGAGCGTGAGTGACGCGAAGAAAAGTTTGATCGTTTGGGGCGGATGGGACGGGCATGAGCCGGAGAATGTGGCGGGTTTCTTTCGGGAATTGTTGGAAGCGGAAGGGTTTTCAGTCGAGGTTTCGGATACTTTGGATGCCTTTACGTCCGTTGATTTAACCAAGTTGAGTTTGATCGTGCCAGTTTGGACAATGGGGCAGATTTCTAGCGACCAGAGCCGGGCGGTGACTTCGGCGGTAGCGGGCGGGGTGGGACTTGCCGGATGCCATGGTGGGATGTGCGACGCGTTTAGGGGGGATACGGAGTGGCAGTTTATGACGGGCGGGCAATGGGTGGCGCATCCGGGGAACGACGGGGTGAAGTATTCGGTGGAGTTGGTCCGGGGCGTGAACGATGAGTTGGTTTCAGGGTTGCCGGATTCGTTTGATGTGGAGAGTGAACAATACTATCTTCATGTCGATCCGGGCGTGAAGGTATTGGCGACGACACAGTTTCCGGCTCCGGGAGTCGAGGGGCCGCATACGGCGAACCCTTGCGCGATGCCCCAGGTTTGGACGAAGATGTATGGTCAGGGGCGGGTTTATTACAACGCCTTGGGTCATACGCGATCGGTGATCGAGGCGGAGGTTCCTAAGGAGCTGATGCGTCGCGGGTTACTTTGGGCGGCTCGCTAGGAGATCAGGGTCCGAGGCTGTTCACTGAAAAAAGTTGGTTAATGTTGGTTGTAGGTTTTGAATCGTGGCGGCCTTGGATGATGAATTCGTAGGGAGCATAGTTTTGCTCGGGATGGTCGGTGGTTCGGTTGATGGTGACGTCGAAGGACACGGGGGTGCCTCCGGCATCTATGTCGGCAACGGCGGGGACAATGACGGCACTGAGGCTCGGATGAAGGTTCCCTAGGGTCAGAGTGTATTTGCCAGCATTTCCAGCTGGGAGGATGACGGTGAAGACAAAATTGGCGGAGAGATCTGTACCGGAGACGAACCGGCCCACGTAGACGTCTTTGGGGTCGATTTTGAAATCAAAGTCGTTGTAAGCAGGTGCTGTCAACGAGGGGTTGATGGTATAGGACATGCTGTTTTTTTGAAATTCGATTTGGAAGTTGTTTGTTCCGGGGAAAATGGTCGTGTCTTTAGGAACCGCAACGAGGGAATAGTCGGCGGTTTGGTTGGCACCTAGCAACAGGACGTTGTCGGGCCGATACCATTGGTAGACGCGGAAGAAGTCGGTTGTCGGACTGGCTACTGATCCGATGACGGCCCCGGGGGCGCCGTTTGTGATACGGAATTGGGCGACGTATTCGCCGGACGAACCGGGTTGGAAGTCTTGAAGGAGTTCGAGTGCGGTTGTCAGATTGGAGTTCGAAATTGTGATTACGATGGGAGATTCGGTTGTGTTTGTGCCGTTGGTCGCACGGAATACCATCGTGTAATCGCCGTTCGCGGTGCCAAGGGGTGGGGTGATGATCACGTTCACGGTTGCCGAGTTGCCTGGCGAGGTCGACGCTGATGTGGGGGATACGTTAGAAGTCCAGCCGGTGGGCAGGGACTCGACAGAGAAATTGAGATTGGCAAGGGCGGTGCCGTTAACATTGGCAGTGAACGTCAAAGTTTGGCTGTTTCCCGGCATGACGGTTGCGCTTCCGTTGCCGACGATGGTCCAGGTGGCATTTGTGATGATAGTTTTGTCTACCGCTGGGCACCCGGCGAGGGTTAGAAGCAGTGTGAGGGCAACGCAGTATCCGACAATGCGGGAAACTAGATTCATGGTGTCCTTGACTCGACAACTAAAAGTCGATATCGTATTATATTATTCTAGTTGAAAAGTTTTGATGGTGTCAAGTTTGTTATAGAAATTTAGACAGATCTTGGAGTCCCGGATTGCAGCGTTTGGTTTTGTTGAAAGGGCTCGCCGCGATAGTTAAATTAAGTAATTTCGAATATACTGATTTCTAATGACCTCTGACTCTCGGGATCGATCTGACGTTTCGATGGACGAGGCATTGCGTCGGTTCAAGGCGGATGTTTTTCAGGTTTTGTCGCATCCGACGCGGATTCATGTGATTGAGTGTTTGACAGAAGGTGAGCGGTCGGTGGGGCAGCTTTTGGAGTCGATCCGGGTTGAGCAGGCCAATCTTTCCCAGCATTTGGCACTGCTTCGAAGCAAGAATCTGGTGGTGAAGCGGAAGGAAGGCAACCAGGTCTTTTATTC
>JBGSVX010000704.1:0-2912 GCA_041752795.1 Terrimicrobiaceae bacterium | reverse complement strand
ACCAACCCGTTTTGTCCTTACTCAAAAGGGCCACGCTCCAAACATAAAGAGCATAGAAGCCCGCCTTTATCAACCGGGCTTGTTCAACCATGGGTGCAGTCGGAGGGCTCGTGCCTCGCCTCCGCTACACCCTTTACCGTTGCAATCACTCACGGCACCAAGCGCAGCGAATTCACCTACAATGGATGGAACCAAAAAGTGCGGGAGCGAGAACTGGACAATGGGGTGGAAGTTTCTGACCGCAGGTATGTATTCGATGGAGCCGAACTGCTCGAAGCCCGTGGCGCTGATGGAACAAGCGTCGAGCGTCGGTTCTTCAGTCAGGGATTCCAAGACGGCACAGAGAGTTTCTTCTACATTCGTGACCATCTTGGCAGTGTGCGCGGCCTGGTGGATGAAAATGGAGTCGAACGCGGCCGCTGGAGCTACGGATTTTTCGGAGAACGAAGCGCCAACGCAGTGACCACCAACCCGGTAGAATCCGACCTCGGCTACACCGGCCACAAAACGCATCTTCCGACGGGTTTGGTTCAGACGCTTTACAGGTTTTATGATCCGGGGACACAACGCTGGCTATCTAGGGATCCGATTGGGGAAGAGGGTGGAATTAACCTGTATGGGTATGTTGCCAATAATCCGGTCAACTTGGTGGACCCTCTTGGGTTGTGGGAATCAGCTAGCGGGAATCATCACTCAGGACCAGAATACGTTGGACCTGGAGGACCGGGGGCGGCAATCGGGCTCGCTCTTGGCGCAACCGTAATTACAGCTCCAATAATAGCTTACTCTGCGCCACAGCTGGCTCTTGGGGTTGCAATTAGATATCCCTGGATACCAAGCGCAATTGGATTAGGGGCATCGATGACGAGCGAAGGAGGTATCCCCAATGTTTACGTTGGGATTTGCAGATATGGAAAACTAGTTGGTAACCCAACCTTGCCAAATATTCCACACAGGGAAATTGCAAAGCGAGCTGGGGCGCTTGCTGATGATGAAACTCTCAAAGAGGGATATGAGGTATTTACTGCGATCGTCCACAATGGATCAGTCAATGTGACTGGTTCAATAAATTTTAATAGGACAGTGACTCCAGCAACTGCTGCTGCTGTTTCAGCGGCGGTTCCAAAGCAATGATAGAGAAAGAGCCAGATCCGATTGAATTTGGGTCTTTGATCAAAAGACTTGAGCGAGAGATGATTTCTATGAAAGATGGCCTCATTAATGACGGCTTAGATGTAGATTTTTATTCTCATCGACATGCCTCTACCGTGCATTCAATGGGAATCTCCGCATGTGTCGAAAAAGGGACAATTTTGTTGGCAGTCAATGTTTTCATATCTTCAGGGAAAATGGAAGTTGGAGCGAACATTCAATCTGACTTCCAATTACCGCCAGATAAAAGCATTCCGGCTTTTTTTAGACCTTATTCGAAGAGTGATGCTTATGAATTGTCTCAATCTCTTGCTGCACTTTGCGAGAAGTTCGGTTCGATAGTCCGTGATCAAAAATAGCAAAAAGTGTCTCTGAAAATATTTTTTCGTTGAATTCTCAGGGGATTCGCTTGTGTTGCGCGGTCAGCTTGATGAGCCAGGAACAGTGACCGTCGCAGGTCGGACAATGCGCACGGATTCACAAAACCAATTTTCCGTAAAAGTTCCCGTGACGGCAGGCAACAACACGGTTAGTATTCAAGCCGTGGAGGTGAACAACAACACGACAACCCGCAATGCGACGTTCGCAGTCACTGCGGCTGGCAACCAGTCATTTTCCTATGACGCAAACGGGAACCTTCTCTCTGATGGCTTGCGGACCTACGAATGGGATGCGGTCAACCGGCTTGTTGCAATCAATCACGGCACCAAACGCAGTGAATTCACCTACAATGGATGGAACCAGAGAGTGCGTGAGCGGGAATTGGACAATGGGGTGGAAGTGTCCGACCGCAGGTTTGTATTTGATGGAGCCGAGTTGCTGGAGGCCAGGGCCGCTGATGGAACAACCGTTGAACGTCGGTTCTTCAGTCACGGCTTTCAAGTCGGCACAGAAAGTTTCTTCTACATTCGTGACCACCTCGGCAGTGTGCGTGGCCTGGTAGATGGCAATGGAGTGGAACGCGGACGTTGGAGTTACGGATTCTTCGGAGAACGAAGCGCCAACGCAGTGACCACCAACCCGGTGGAATCCGACCTCGGCTATACCGGCCACAAAACGCATCTTCCGACAGGTTTGGTTCAGACGCTCTACCGGTTTTATGATCCGGGGACGCAACGGTGGCTATCCAGAGATCCGATTGGGGAGGCGGGTGGAATTAACCTTTATGGGTATGTGGCCAATAATCCGGTTAACTTTGTTGATCCCCTTGGACTGGTTCAATGGGGTCAAGTTATTGGCGGTAGTCTTGCGGCTATTGGCGGAGTTGCTTTGGTAGGGGTAGCGAGCGTTGCAGCCGCTCCAGTAGTAGTGGTTGGAGCTGGGGTTGCTGGAGCATTTGGGATCGCCCTTGGCTTGTCCAACATTGTTTCTGGTGCAGTTGAAGGGCCAGAAAATATTCCATATGGAGTTTGCGAAATGAGCGGCTTTTTGGGAGACCGAATTGCTAATCCGGAAATAAGTGCAGAGGAGGCGGGAATTGGACAACAAGTTGGTCGAATTAGCGACATGATTGTAATTGGCTCTGTTAGAACTGGCGGGCAATGGCAATATATGCAAGGAGTTCCTGGATCGGTTAGAAGTGCAGCCGAGCAGTCCATTAATCGAGCTGCTCTCCCACGCGGTCCTTCCATTCCTAAATAGAAATACAAATATGCTGTGGCTGTTTTTTATTTACGATTCATATACGCGGCTGAACATGAATGAACCGTTCTGGTTTCCTCTTCTCGTTTTTGCTGCCGTGCTTATAATGATTATTCCCG
>JBGSVX010000703.1:0-1674 GCA_041752795.1 Terrimicrobiaceae bacterium | reverse complement strand
TCCTATGCCGTGAAAAATGGACTGCTTTATTGTCTGGATGCCGGCCATTTCCATCCCACAGAAAACCTCGCAGACAAAATTTCCTCCATTCTGCAATTTGTTCCCCGGCTGCTCCTGCATGTGAGCCGCGGAGTCCGGTGGGACAGTGACCACGTGGTGCTTTTTGATGATCCCACGCGGGGGATTATGGAAGAACTGGTGCGGGGGGAATTCTTAAACCGAACTCATATCGGCCTGGACTTTTTTGATGCCAGCATCAACCGGGTGGCCGCTTGGGTCATCGGCACCCGCAGCGCCATCAAGTCCCTCCTTGCCGCACTGCTCGAACCGGCTGCCCTGCTTCGCTCTGCCGAATTGCTTGGAGATAACACCCTGCGTCTCGCGCTGTTTGAGGAAAGCAAAACTCTGCCGTTCGGTGCCGTCTGGGAAGAATTCTGTGAGCGTAACAATGTGCCAGTTGGAAAGGATTGGATCGATCAGGTAAAAACCTACGAATCCCGAGTGCTCTCACTGAGAAACTGATTTTTCAAAAAAATCAAAAAAATGCCCGCAGGCCTTTCATCGGCCTGCGGGCTTTGATTTTATTGGTGGATTCCAATCAGGAATCCATATTCAGGCTCAGAACGGAGCGTTCGATTTTTTGGCGGCTTTTTTGCCCTTGGGAGCAGACTTTCCGGCTTTGCGTTCAGCCCATTTGGCTTTCATTGCTTCCGAAATCTTGGCCTTGTCGGCAGCAGACATCTTGCGCTTGCCTTTGCCTTTTTTGGCTGGCTTTGCAGCAACAACCGGGCTGGCAACTGCAGCGACTTTGACTGCGGCGACCTTGACCGGGGCGGCTTTCGATGCGCCTTTGGCTGCGTAACGGCCTGGTTCAATTTTGCTGGCAAGTTTCTTGCCGGTGGTGCTGAACCACACGGAAATGTTTCCGACGGGTTTGCCGAGTTCTTGGGCGATTTCTTTGACCTTGAGGCCTTGGGCCCCGGCTGCGTCAAGAAGATCAAGGATTTGTTCTTTCAGGGCTCCCGAGCGCACAGTTTTCTTTTTCGAAACAGCTTTGCGGGCAACTTTTTTAGGAGCTGCTGTGACGATGGCAACGGTGTTGCTGACGGTGCTGCTTACGGTTTTTGCAGTCCCTTTGAGGGTGCTTGCAATTTGGTTTTCAATGTCTTCAACGGCCTTGATGAGGTCGTTCTTTCTTTCGGTCAGATCAAGCAAATGCTTGAGTGACTCGCTTGTGATGTGTGATATGTCCATAGCTAGAACGGACAATTAGCAACAATCTTCTTAGGAAGTGCAATAAGAAAATATTTGTTTATTGAACTAATTTTGCAGGTTGGTTTCTCCATTGCGGAGGGTTTTTTGACAGAGGAGGCTCACGGGAAGGGAATGTCGGTGCTTTTTTTCGGTGAAGAAAAATGAGGCCTGACATGTCTCTGAACTGGCCAACTTCGGGAAATGAGAGTAGGTTTTTGTCATGGCCACAACCGACCTCTCCGCAATCAGGGCCCTTGATCAGGCTCATCACCTTCATCCGTTCACTGACCACTCCCAGATGCACTCCACCGGGTCTCATGTGCTGGTGGAAGGCGACGGCAGCCATTTGATTGATGCAAATGGCGAACGCCTGTTGGATGGTTTGGCAGGACTTTGGTGTGTGAATGTGGGCTACAATTG
>JBGSVX010000702.1:0-6563 GCA_041752795.1 Terrimicrobiaceae bacterium | reverse complement strand
CTGAGTTCTTTCGCTGCCGAGACCGTCTGTTCTTCGGAGAATGTTCCTGTGCGTATCGATGTTGCAGCTTTCATTAACACTTTCATCTTGTCCGTCATCTGCCCTCTGTCAACTTGCCGTTGCATAAACCCTTCGAAAGTTTCCGGGTTTTTATCACAAAATCGCCCGATTTCACGGTTTTCATAAAGGAAAACATGGAAACCCCCGGCATCCTCCCTATTCTAAAACGGATGCGTGTGTTACTTGTTGATGGTCATTCTTACCTCTACCGCTCGTTCTTCGCCATCCGGGAACTAAGCAATTCCCGGGGTGAACCCACCAACGCGATTTTTGGGTTTTCCAAGGCTCTCCGCAAAATGATTTCGGACCTCAAACCATCGCTGGCTGCGGTTATTTGGGATTGCGGCCTGCCTGAGCGGCGAACCACGCTTCAGCCGGAATACAAACAAAACCGACCGCCCATGCCGGATGCGATGCGCCCTCAGGAAGACTGGCTCCAGGCAAATGTGCCGCTTTTTGGACCCGCCAGCCTGTTTCTTCCGAACACCGAGGCGGATGATCTTATTGCCTCCTACGCGCGGGCCGCAGAGAAGGCAGGTTACGAAACGATCATCGCCACGAATGACAAAGACATCCTGCAACTCGCTTCGGACCGGATCCTCATTTATTCCACAGCCAAAGCGGATATTGGAAACGAGACCTATGCCCTGCTTGGCCCCTCTGCGGTGACCGAAAAATGGGGGGTCGAACCCTCCCGGATCCTTGATGTGCTGGCCCTCACCGGAGACGCCTCGGACAATATCCCCGGCGTGGACGGAATCGGCGGAAAAACTGCTGCCAAACTCATCCGGCAATACGGCTCGATCCCACAACTTTTGGAAAATCTCGATGCGGTCGAACCGGAAAAACTCCGCGAAAAATTGCGTCAAGCAAGGGAGGCCATCCTCGCTAACCTTCAGATGGTCGCACTGGATGAGGACCTATCCCTCCCCATGGAACTCGACAAACTGACCTGCCAACCCGATTACCCGGCTCTCATCGAGGCCATCAAAACCTGCGAATTTAAGAGCCTGCTCAGGGAGGTTGAGGCCGAGGCTCAGGCCAAGGCAGCCCCCACTCCCGCTCAAGGGGACCTTTTTGGAGGGTAGGTTGGAAGTTTTAAGTTTTAAGAATTAAGTTTTAAGCGAAATCCCCCCTCGCCCACTCCCCGAGTCACCCCCCTCTCCTCTTTCCGCCCTCCGGTCTTCGCTTTCCGCTCTTCATTTTCCTCTTTCCCTTGCGTTCGTGGCGGCTTCGGATAAAACCAGAAACACTATGGCAAAATCTGACGAATCCTCCTCTCCGGCTGAAGACAAAAACTTGGTCCAACGCTCAAAGAACCTCGAACTCGCAATCCAGCAAATCGCCAAGGATTATGGAAATGAGGCCATTCGCCGACTTGGTGACAACTCGACCTCCGAGGTGGAAGTCATTCCCACAGGCAATATCCTCATTGACCGGGCCCTCGGGGTCGGCGGACTCCCACGCGGACGCATTGTGGAAATTTTCGGGCCGGAAAGTTCGGGAAAAACCACTCTCACGCTCACTGCGGTCGCTCAAGCGCAAAGACGTGGAGGCCTCGCCGCATTCATCGATGTCGAGCATGCCCTCGATCCCGCCTACGCGCGCAAACTCGGTGTGAATCTCGATGACCTCCTTGTTTCGCAACCAAACTCCGGCGAAGAAGCCCTGCGAATTTGCGAAACCCTCGTCCGCTCCAACGCGCTGGATATTATTGTCATCGACTCCGTTGCCGCCTTGGTGACGAAATCCGAGCTCGAAGGCGAAATCGGGGATGCAGTTGTCGGTGCCCAGGCCCGCCTGATGAGCAATGCCCTCCGCAAGCTGACCTCCTTCATTTCCAAAGCCCGCACGATTGTCGTTTTCACAAACCAGATCCGTGAAAAAATTGGGGTCATGTTCGGCAATCCGGAAACAACCCCCGGCGGCAAGGCTCTTAAATTTTATTCGAGCATCCGGATCGATATCCGCCGCATTGGAGCGATCAAAACCAGCGATGGCACAGTGACCGGAAACCGGACCCGCGTCAAACTCGTCAAAAACAAAGTCGCCCCACCGTTCACGGAGGCCGAATTTGACATCATGTACGCCGAAGGCATCTCCAGCGTCGGCTCCCTGCTCGACCTTGCCCTCGAAAAAAATATTTTGGAAAAGCGGGGGTCATGGCTCAGTTATAAGGGCACCCAAGTGGCGCAAGGGCGCGATGCCGCAAAAGAGGCCCTCAAAGCCGACCCGGCCCTCTACCAACAAATCGAAACCGAAGTGCAGGCCGCTCTCGACGCTGACAAAATATAATTTTTCGCATGAACACAATTCACGAATTTGTCCTGCGGGGCGGTCAGCGCATCACAGCTGGTGCCATGAATGCCTTCCGTCCCAAGCTGCCTCTCTCCAAGGCCAAAGCCGAAACGATCAACACCCCCGAGTATCCTCACCTCCGTAAACAGGTCCACTTCCTCTCATCCTACGCGGAAGATGTGCTCGATGGCGCTTACCAGTGCAATGACCTCCCCGCCGCCGCCGAAGCCGTCTTTGCTCTCGGCTACCTGCTCAGCGACGTGGACATCATCCCCGACTCCCTCCCCGGAAAAGGCTACTCCGATGACTCCGCCGTGCTCCGCTCGGTCCTCATCACCCATGAGCCAGAATTCCGGGACTACGCAAAATTCCTCGGCAAAAACTTCGAGGAAATTTCGACTGAGCCGTAAATTGAGGTTTTTGCTCTTTATCAGGCGGTCTTGAAAATCTACACTCCTCAGAATGTCACAAACTCTTGAGGATCTGACAGCCACGGTAAGATATGGTGGTCTTCAAACATGGCGGCTCGACTGACAACTTCGCTTTGAGGTTGGAAAAATGAAGTCACCCTTCTGCTGATTCGACAAAGTGGACGTGCTTACATCCGCCTTTTATGCGAACGGTGCCGGGCGACTCGCCTCCGGCTATGCGGCGGTTTCTCCCGAGTTTGAAGCCCGCCTGTCCCTGGCATTTGAGAAGAATCGGCGAATTCTTGATGTCGGCTGCGGCACCGGGCGTGACCTCGGTTTCCTGCTGAAGAGCGGAAAAGACGTTTTCGGGGTGGATGCATCACCGGAGATCCTTGCGGCCGCTGAATCTGAACTGGAGGCGGGCGGACTCTCCGTCCATGGACGTTTGTTCAAATCTGAATTGCCGGACCTGAGCCTCTTCGGCGAGGCAGAGTTTGACGGAGTCCTTTGTTCGGCGGTTCTGATGCACTTGGCCGAGGACAAATTATTTGATGCCGTCTATGCGCTTCGTCGTGTGCTCCGGCCTGGCGGCACGCTCCTTGTTTCCGTCCCTGCCGCGCGGAACGATGTTGATTCAACGACACGCCGTGACCGGGGCGGCCGACTTTTCAACGACTTGCCTCCAGCGAAGTTGCAATTGCTTTTTGAGCGGGTGGGATTCGCCGTCCGCAAATCTGAAGTTGTCGCGGATTCTCTTGGCCGCGACGGAATTCAATGGTGCGCGATCGAGTTTGTGCGCCTCGACGAATCCGCCGGGCGCCCGCTCCATCTCGTTGAAAGCATCCTCAACCGCGACAAAAAGGACGCGACCTACAAGCTGGCATTATTCCGCGCGCTCGCCGAGATCGCCCAAACGCAGCACCATCTCGCGGCATACACACCGGAAGGAAAAGTCAAAATCCCTATCGAAGCCATTGCCGACAAATGGATGCTCTACTACTGGCCGATCTTTGAAAGTGCATCGTTGATCGGGCAGCGGACTGGCGAGGAACGTGGCATCGGGAAGGGAGTCGCCATCCGCGTCCCGCTGGAAGCGTTGATCGAGCACTTCCGGCCGAGCGGGGGTATGACCGGGTTCTACACGGATTGGAAAAGCGGACGACTTTCAAAAGATGCCTTGGGTCTTTTGAAGTCCGCACGGGCAAAGTTGCAGAGCACAATTTGGAACATGCCCGTGCGCTACGCGGGCGGAGGCGACTTCGACGTTTTTCAGTATGACAGGTTCGATAAATCGGTCTGCATGGATGCCGACCTCTGGCGCGAGTTGTGCCTTACCGGAAGCTGGATCCAAGATGCCACGGTTCTCCGCTGGGCGGAACTAACCGAACAACTCACAAAAGGCGCGGTCAAGGCAAGCCGGGTGATCGATTGTCTCCTTTCCGTTCCCGATCCGGCACGGAATGTCGGCGATGCCCGGTGCTTCTTCCAGTCTCTGCCAGAGCGGGTTTGCGTTTGGTCGGAAAAATCTCTGGGAACGGAGCGCTTCGACGTGGACCACGCAATGCCCTTCTCTCTCTGGCGCAACAACGACCTCTGGAACCTTTTCCCCGCCGCGCCAGGCGTGAATGCGGAGAAGAGCGACAAGCTGCCGACTTACAATCTGCTGAACAGGCGGCGCGATACGATCATTCCGTATTGGAGGGGCTTGCACTCCGCGCTCGGCGAACGTTTCGCGAGGGAAGCCCAAACGCTTCTCGGTCGAGATCGCTTCACTCCGAACAATTGGGAAACCCGCTTGTTTGCCCGGTTCGTCGAGGCCTTTGAAGTGACAGCCAACCAACGTGGTGCTGGGCGATGGGAGATTGGTCCTGTTGTTGCTGCGCCGCCAGTTTCACTACTGGAGCCCTCTCCTGTTCGCTATGCGGAGACCGAGGAAAAAATGTATTGTGGCGAGGAGCCAGCTGAATTCGCAGCAGCGAACATCATCCCCTTCTCGGAAGTGGGCTCCGGCACCTTCAAAACCCATCTTCCGCTCGTCGGTTCTCTCGCCGCCGGAAGCCCGTTTCATGGACTCGAAACGGGTTCGCTTGATATGAATGAAGAACTCGATTGGGTCCAAGTGCCGGCCCGCCTTGCGAAAAAGAACCGTTTCGTGGTCCGTGTGGCGGGCGACTCGATGGAGCCCGCTCTTCCCGTCGGCACCCTCGTTGTCTTCGAATACCACCGTACCCCGCGCCGCGACCGCGAAATCGTCATCGCCAACTTCCCGGAATTCGGCCCCGGCGAGACCGGCACCGAAGCCGTAAAGCGCATCACTCAGGATGCTGATTGCTGGTTGTTCCAATCAGACAACCCTGCCTACCAACCAATCCGGGTTTCAAAAAATGAAATCGCTCATCCGATCCTGGGGACGATGGTGGAAGTACTGAAATAATCAGGCTGCCAGTGCGGCGAGGTGCGCGTCAGTGGTGAGATTTCCTCCACTGCCGATAGCCTCAAGAAAGCCGAAAAACAGACCAGCAAAACGTTTGCCGGGATGCACAATCAACACATTGGGATGGTCCAACCAGCTTCAGACCCGTCGTCGGACACAGAGCACTTCATTTTCTTGAAACCGCCGAATGGATGATTCAGGAATGCTTGTCACCGCGACGGTATGACCGAGAACGTCAAAAACCTCAATCGAGCAACCATCCTCGCCCCCGGGCACGGCGTAGTATTCGATGATCTTCACGACATCGCCTGCACGGAGATCATGCTCGGCAATGTCGCGGGTCAGAACGGCATTGGTATAGAGTTCAAAAGTCATTTACGGTTTTTGTCTGGTATCGATGCAATGAACTTTATGATGCCGGACAAGTGTTCCATTATTCAGATGGAACAGATGCGAAGGCTTCGGCCGTTCAGTCCGATGCAATAAATGGAAACGTTAGCATCTGCCTTTCGAGGTTTTTCTAACTTGGATAGGCTGTTTTTTGAAGGATTCCACTATTAATGGAATACCAAGTTTCTTATTCTCAGCGGCTACCTGGCGGGCCACGCGAAGCACTGCAGCATTAGCTTGCTCCAAAAACTGACTTTTTGAGGGATGTTTAACGGTTACTGATGAACTCATAATTAGAGCGGGAGTGAACGTTTAATTCACCTTTTTTCCAAGATGCCACCAAGGGCGGCGGTTGCAAGGTGAAGTTGTAAAGCAGAGCCTCATCGGCCAGTGGGAGATAAAGATCGAAAAAATTGTGCAGGCTGGGTAGGAACCTGCGTTTCAAGTCTGAAACTGGAACATCGTGTCCACCTTTCTTCACTCGTTCGCGCACGCGCCGGATCGAATGCTGAACGGTTTCCAGATACAGGTAGGAGAGGTGCAGACGATACCCCTGTGCCTTTGCCGTGCGGATCATCGTCGCATATGTGCGGCCGCTCAGTGTGGATTCGAAGGCAAAACTGTGTTTTCCATCAACAAGTTCCTTCCATCTCGACAGGAGCAGTCTCGCCGCTCGGGTTGCTGCAAGTGGAGGGTGAAGCGGGGAAAGCCCGGCGGCAAGGGAATCTGCATTCAAAAACTCCATGATACCAATCGCCGGGAGAAACTGTTTGGCGAACGTGGTTTTCCCAGCACCGTTTGGGCCGCCAATCAAATAGAGAATGGGAGATTTACTCGGCATATGTAGCGAGGCTTTGTGTGATCGAACGAAGTTCTGCAAGCGTTTTCTCAATTTCCTTCCTCTGTGTGGAAGCACCAAGGGAAAATCTGATGCATTGTCTGGCGTTACTACCGGGTTTCATGGCAGCCAC
>JBGSVX010000701.1:0-4661 GCA_041752795.1 Terrimicrobiaceae bacterium | reverse complement strand
TCCTCATGGCTCGCCGCTTACCCGGCGCAGCATCAGATCCTGCAATTTTTGAGTCCCTGTGGTTTCTGTGGAGTTGGACTCTTCATGGAAGTCACGGATGACAAGTCACTGCCTACCACGGAAGGATTCCTTGCCCTTGGTAATCCAACCCGCCTCTCGGGCTTTACATTTGCGGATCGTTCAGGCCGTATCCCTCCACCCGGATATCCCGGAATTGTGACTTACAGGATGCCGTTTTCCACCACACAAGCCCGGTCAGACCTCCGGATTTGGAGGGATGTGCAGGGCAATTTCTTTTTGGCTGATATTCCGGAGGCTCCTGCGGTCATTGAGACGAAATTCCCTCCAATTCATCCAGTGCAAACCGAATTGCCCGTGGAATCCCACTTTGTCAGTGAAGCACCGGAAGAGGATTCTACAGATATGGCGGAGTCAATCCGTGAGGACCCGGATTCCACAACCAGCGGTGAATCATCCAGGCCGCCGTTTGCCGCCTTGGGTGGTAACCCTGACTCTCCGGCTCTTCTCTTGCTTCACGGAATGGATGGCTCAACAGCCACCTTTGCTAGTCTCCTTCCCCTGCTCACGCCGGACTGGGAAATCTTTGGCACGTTCGCTCCCGCCCGTGAACCCCGAAATTTTTACTCAGAGGTCGATCACATAGAATCCCTTCTTCTTGAGCACTGGAAAGACATTCCGATCCACCTGCTTGGAATCGGGTATGGCGGGTTGCTGGCGTTTGAATTGACCTCCCGGCTGCGCGCTTCAGGAACCGATGTTCCCTGCCTGCTCATCGCGGGAACGCCCGCTCCGGGACCGGCCCGCGGCGGTTGGTTCGGCAAACTCAAACGTGGCCTCGCATCCGTGCAAGGTCAGCACTCGGAGGGAGCTTCTCTCCCCGAGATGGCTGAATCCCTTCGGTCAAAAATAATCGCCGGTCGGGCAGGAATCATTCTCACATCCGACTTGCCGGATGATTCCGAACTGCGCTGGTTGGGACTCGTTCCGGACGCCACGTTCGAAAATGCCCGGGGATCGCTCCAAGAACTGCTCACCTCACGAACCGCCGAATTTCTCAGAGCAATCAAAGCCCTCTCAGGCACCTGAGCCATGAAACGATGGGGGGTCCTGCTGGTTGTCTGGGTCGCCATCTCAGTGCTGGGCCTCGTCCTGGTTTTGCGCGCTTCCCACAAGGATTGCGAAAAAGTCATCGCGGACCTGGAAGCCTGCGGAGAGTCTTTTGAGATCGAAAAATTGGCACCAAAAATGATGTCCTCGCCGTCAGCAGATTCCTATGTGTTGGCAATATCGGACCTTCTCAGCGAAGGCAAGGACCTGCCCAAACCCCGCGGTATGCAACCTGCACCGGAGGACGGATTTTATCTGGTGGGCTATCGTTCCGAAGTCCCGGATTCAGGAAAAACATCCACCACATGGGAAGAATTTTCCACTTGGTGCGAACCGCGTTTTGATCAAGTGAATACCGCACTAATGGCCATTCAGTCAGAGGACTTTTTGCGACATCCGGACTACTCCAAAGGATTTTCCATCGAACTGGAATTCGCCACGAAAAGCCTCCAATTCAGCCAACTCATCGCAGCAATCAGTTTGCTCGAACTGAAAAATGGAGACGGCGAAGCCGCAGCTTCAAAAAACCTTGCCCTGCTTCGTCTCGCAGACACGCTCCGTAAACAGCCGGTCCTCATCAGTCAACTCGTCGCAAACAGCATTCTGAGCATTGCTCAAACCATCACCTGGGAAATCTTGCAGTCGGGTCAGGCCACGGAACCCACTCTGCTAAAACTCCAGACCGCATGGTCAACAACATTACCATCTGGCATGTATGCCCAGGCCATGCGTTTCGAACGGGCCACCGCCATGAAGATCATGCAGGGCCCGGTTGACGGTCTCGTGACAGGAATTCTCTCAGGCTCTTCTCCAGCATCAAAATTGGATTCACTGTCTTACCAAGCCGTTCTCTTAGCCTGGGCGACCTTGTTCCGTTCCGCGGACACCAAAGAATTGGTCCTGCTGCATCAGCGCCTGATTGATTCAATCCCGGATGCAAATCAAAGTTGGCAAAACCATTTTGAAGTCATCCGGGAGATTGATGCCATGGTTCCCAACCTGAATTGGACCCGCCTATTTACCAAGCTCTCGTTCCCGGCCGTGGGAGGCTCCTCAAAAACTTTTGTCAGCGCGGAGATCACCAAATCTCTCACCATTGCCGCTATTGCCTTGGAACGCTACCGGCTCGCCAACAACGGAAATTTGCCTGAATCGCTCGCTGACCTTATCCCCACCCAACTTGCCACCATTCCCTTGGACCCCATTGACCGGCAGCCCGTGCGTTACAAACGGGAAAGTGACTCCACCTTTCTTCTTTACAGCATTGGCATGGATTCCACCGATTCGGGAGGCCTTTCCAGTGTGGATCCATCAACAAAAGGGAGACGCGGCTTCACCCAGCGCATGGATGCCGTCTGGCCAAAGGCCAAGGTTCAGTCGAATTGATCCCTGCGAGCGGGAGAACAATGGGTGTTTAGACCTAAAACGGAAAATAGAAATTTTCCACAAAGAGCACATGGACCACAAAAAAAGGCAGTTGCAAACGTTTGCGCCTAAACGCCTCACCTTGCAATTATAACGTTTTGACACCGGAATGGGTTGAATCGACGGACGGCTCGGCGAGCCATCCCTACCAAAAATCGGTAGGGGCACATCGCCGAGGTGCCCGACTTTTTATCCTAAAAAGGAAAATAGGAGTTAACCACGGATGTCACGGAGAGCACGGATACAGGATGTTACAGCAACATTTGATGCAAAAACGCATCCACCTTTGAGGTGAAGGATTCCGTTTTCATAATGCATTGATAATCCGTGTTTATCCGTGACATCCGTGGTTCCAATTCGGTTTTTAGGTTTCTGCCTGTCACGCTTTGCATTTGGTATTACTGTCGCGTCACGTTTGGATACTCCCGCAGGTCACCATCTTTGCGATCTCTGCGGTTCATTTTCCTTCCCAAGTTAAAAAATAACGCCGAAGTGAACTCCCAGCACCGTGCTGTTGGAGACGGCTCCTGCGCCGCCGGGGCGAATCACATATTGCACAAATGGTTGAACGAATGACCACCGGTTGACCTGAACCCGGTATTCAAATTCCAGAACCCCTTCATAAGTTTGCAAGTTCGTTGCGCCCCGGTTTTCGTCCGCCTGCCATTTGCTCTCACTGTAGTTTCCAAGGGCCAGGGCCACGCCAAGTTGGTCGGCATCACGTCCGGGGATCAGCCCCTCATACACCAACCCGGAATAAAAAAAGAAGGGCATCGTATTGTTCCATTGCGGCGCAAAATTGACAAAACCCAGAGCGCGTAGACCCTGACCTCCCCCCTTTTTTTCTTGGGGAATCACGGCCTTGTCTGCGGGATGGGATTCGAGAAACAGCGTTTGCTCACCCATGATATAAAATCCGAATTTTCCATCGGCCTGACCACTTTCGAATCCCGAATTTTCCAGCCCCCAATAGTAACCGCCGACAGCATATTTTCCGGGAAGGCCGGCAATTTGGGGAGTCACTCCGGTTTCACCCACCACGTACCACCCATTGCTCGAGGCCGGACGCGCCCCCGCAAGTTCCAGCCCGTGATTCGCAGAATCCGTGTCCCCGGGAATCGCCAGATAAACTCCGCCCTGGGCATAAAACCAATCCACGGGCGCAACCTTCGCAAAACCTCCCCATGCCGCATAACTTGAGGACCACCCCACCCCGTTCGAACTAATCCCCTTACCACTCACGATCACGTTATTTCGAAAAAGCTTGGCGTCCTCCTGCCTCGCAAAGACCTCATAGGGGTTCACCCAGCCTGCGCTGATTGTAAGAAGTTTTTTCACACCGAATGCTTCGGGGGTTGTGTAGGTCAGGTAAAATGGCATGAGCCGCCACCCCATTCCTCCCTGATACGAGGAAACATTGAAGGCCGGCGACGCTCCCACGGACGCATTCACATTGTCACCGCCGCGATACCTAACCCCTCCATGCGCCGACAATCCCTCCAAACCGGCCCAGCCGGTCAGCTTGTAAAAATCCAGTTTCCCTTCCAGCTTGAACTCCTGATCAAAATACGCACCGCGCGACAGCCCTCCATCAACCACCCCAAACACATTCCCAAGCCACTTACCGGAAATCGTCAGTCCCTCGTCAGCAACCGTTTTCCTCGCCCCAAACCAGTCTCCGGTTGCCCCAGGCCCCTGCCACCACTCCTTGAGCGCGCTGTCCCTGACCTCCTCGCCACAGAGCCCTATTCCCGCCAAAACCCAACACAAAAAAACCACACGAAATGTCATTCATTAGTTTTTCTTATATTGTGTGTTTTTATTCAACAAAAAAAGTTTTTTTAACTTTAAAAGGAAAATGGAGATTAACCACAAAAAGCACAAGGAACACAGAGAAAGGCAGTTACAAGCATTTTGAATCACCCAATCGCCTCACCTTGCCGGTCCTGTCGCGTCAGGCGTTGATTCTTCCGCAGTTCAATCTCTCTGGATTGTTTTGACATCAAAATGGGTTGAATCGACGGACGGCTCGGCGAGCCATCCCTACCAAAAATCGGTAGGGGCACATCGCCGAGGTGCCCGACTTTTTATACCTATCACGCTGTGCA
>JBGSVX010000700.1:0-10784 GCA_041752795.1 Terrimicrobiaceae bacterium | reverse complement strand
GGATTTCCTGAACATCGAGGCCGAGGGATGACGCCATGGAGCGGCAATTGACGCTGTTGACTTCCTCGCCGCCCACGTGTTTGAGAAAACCGGTGAGGATGGCGCGGGTGATGGCCTCGGTTGGCATGTCGGCGGCTTTTCCTCCGTAAGTGATAACGACGCGGTCATTGCGTTTGGGAGCAAGCTGCGCGGCAAAACGTCCGAGTTTGTCTCCAAGGGCCAGGTATGGACGCACCACGGCGGCCGTTTTGGCATCGATGCTCGGCATGTTCACGGCATTGCGGATTTCACCTTCCAACAAGGCTGCACGAATCGCGGCGGCAATTTCGATGCCCACGTTTTCCTGGGCCTCGGCCGTGCTCGCTCCGAGGTGGGGCGTGAAAACAATGTTTTCCAAATCCCGGAGCGGGAAATCTGCGGGAGGCGGCTCGACTTCGAAGACGTCCAGAGCGGCAGCGGCAACCTGACCCGATTTCAGAGCTTCTCCGAGTGCGGCTTCATCGACCAATCCCCCGCGCGCACAATTGACAATACGAACTCCCTTTTTGCACAAGCCAAGGCGGCGGGAATCGAGCATGTGTTTTGTTTCCGCTGTGAGTGGCATGTGCAGGGTCAAAAAGTCTGCTTTGGGAACGAGCTCATCGAGGGTCTCAATGAGTTCCACCTGAAGAGTCCTGGCTTTTGCCGGTGAGAGGTAGGGGTCATAAGCCAACACGCGCATGCCAAAGGCAATGGCCCGGCGGGCGATCTCACTGCCGATGCGTCCCATGCCAAGAATGCCAAGGGTTTTGTCATACAACTCAACCCCCTCAAACTTTTTGCGGTCCCAGCGCCCGGCTTTGACCGTGGCATGGGCCTGCGGGATGTTGCGGGCGATCGAAACCAATAGCGAAAAGGCATGTTCGGCTGTCGAGATCGTGTTTCCCCCCGGGGTGTTCATCACGATCACGCCATGACGCGTGGCGGCGTCCACATCCACATTGTCAACGCCGACACCAGCCCGTCCAACGACCTTGAGTTTTTTGGCCGCATCAAGAACCGCAGCTGTGACCTTCGTCTGACTCCGCACAACAATCGCTTCAAAGTCCCCGATCAGAGACAAAATTTCCGATTCGGGAAGACCGGTCTTAACCACCACTTCCATCGCGCCTCCGGAAGCGAGTTCATCAATTCCTCGTTGAGAAATGGGGTCGGCAACAAAAACTTTGGGAGCAGGCATGGTGAGTGTGAGTTTGAAAATTTGCGAGTCGGTTATATTGACCTCCTTGAAAAAAATGGCAAGCGGAGGATAAACAAATGCTGTTTTGCGAATTCGGGTTATCAGAGAAATCACTGGAATTTCATCATTCGAATGGCTAGACGAGAGGCAGTGAGTAACGCATTGACATTGATTCCGACCGCGGAGGTCACCAGCTGCATGGCATCTGGGTATCCCATGAGCTCATGGCGTGGGTTCTTGCATGCGATCGAGTCCATCTTTCATGGACATCACGAAAAATTGCAACCATCGTCATGGTGTGCGGCGTAACGACAAACCGCGTCTCAATTTTCTCCCACGTCTTCCGTAATGCCCACAAAACAAAAGATTCTGCTAGTTGACCGCGAAACCGACTTTTTGCAGTGGGCAAGCGGACAACTGAAAGAGGTTGCGGCTAAGGTCATGACCGAGACCTCGGCGGACCGCGCTTACACGCTTTTCACCATGGAGCAGCCAGACTTGGTGATGACCGAGATGAACTTGCATCCCTTTTCCGGGTTGGAGCTTTTGGCCAAGATTCGCAAGCACTCGCCGAATGCCATGGTGATTTTGACCAGTGCCTTTGGGACTACGCAGAATGTGATTGAGGCCATGAAAATGGGGGCGTTCGATTTTGTGAGGAAGGAACAGCTTCCCTTCAATCTGAAGATTGTGGCGGATTCGGCCTTGAAAGCTGCGGCTGAGTTGCAGGCTGCCAATACCTTCAAGCCGACCCTCACCATTGAGCAGCATCAGGACGACATTGTCGGTCAATCCGACGCGATGCAGCAGGTGTTCAAGATGGTGGGCCGGGTGGCCGGAAGTGATGCGCCGGTGATGGTCACCGGCGAGAGCGGCTCAGGGAAAGAGTTGGTCGCGCGCGCAATTCACAATTTCAGCACGCGCAGCAATCGGAGTTTTTTGGCCATCAATTGCGCGGCCATTCCGGAAAGCCTCTTGGAGAGCGAACTGTTCGGTCACGAAAAAGGTGCGTTCACGGGAGCACATTCCCAGCGAATCGGCCGGTTCGAACAAAGCGATAATGGCACGCTCTTTCTGGATGAAATTGGAGAGATGCCACTCCATGTGCAAAGCAAAATTTTGAGGGTGTTGCAGGAGGGTGAATTTTCGCGAGTGGGAGGAAATCAAACCCTTCGGACCAACGTGCGCATTGTTTGTGCGACCAACAAACATCTGGAGGAGGAAGTCGCCAAAAAAACCTTCCGCGAAGATTTGTTTTACCGTCTGAATGTTGTGCGGATTCATCTGCCGCCCCTGCGTTCTCGAACGGAAGACATCCGTCCGCTTGCGGAATATTTTCTGCAAAGAATCTCGCATCAGAAGCACCGCCCGCTTCTCAAACTCTCGGAGGAGGCAGCCAAATTGCTGGAATTGTATCCATGGCCAGGGAATGTGCGGGAACTGGAAAATACCATCCAAAGAGCGTCGGTGCTCGCAACAGCGGACGTGTTATTGCCCAAGGACATTCCGCTGGGTCAACCGACATCCTCCCCCGAAGCTGCGGGCCGCTCGAATGGCATCGAGGGTGCCGTCGAGGAACTTTTTGAAGCAGCCTCCTCGGATCCCTCGCTTGCTCTCCTGCCATGGCTGGAAAAAGAATTCACCGAACGGGCCATGGTCCGGGCAGGTCAAAATCAGGTCCACGCCGCGAAACTCCTTGGAATTTCCCGTGCGACCCTGAGAAAGCGCCTGGAAAGAAACGGCTCGGAATCCACGGACGAGTGAACCGGGTCTGGCCATTGGGCGGGCCCGAGGCCGACAGCCCGCGCGCTTTTCTTGATCGCGGAATCCGCTACGGGATGAGCGTTTTTGAAACCATTGCGATTCAGCGGGGTGACAGGCTCTTTTTTGAGGAACACCTCAGCCACCTTGCCTCGGCAGCACGGGATCTTCTGGAAATCGCCCCGCCACAGATTGCTGAATATTTGGATGCGGCGCACGGGATTCCGCGTTTTGAAGAGGACACCGGGGTTCTGAGAATTTACATCACAGCCGGGGAGGGAGGACTCTGCGATCCATGCACGTTCTCGAGAGCCTTTGCCATTTTTGAAGAGGCAGAAGTCCTCGCCGGACCGGGTTCCGGGCTGCGACTGATGTCCTCCCGCGAGGTGAGTCCTGTGGTTCCGGGCGGCTGGAAAACCGGAAATTACTGGCACAATATTCGTGCCCTGCGAAATGCAAAATCTGCGGGATTTGATGAGGCTCTCCTCACCGGCCCGGATAGCAGTCTGATTGGAGCAGCCACTGGAAATCTTTTCTGTGTGATCAATGGGCAATTGCTCACCCCTCCTGTTAGCAGCGGAGCACGCCCGGGAGTCGTCCGAGAATGGGTTCTCGAAGCCGCTGGAGGCATGGAAGCGCCTCTCACCCATGACGACCTTCTGGACGCAGAAGAAATTTTTTTAACCAACAGCCGGATCGGCATCGCCTCGGTTCTTCGCTGGGAGGACATCACACTGCCCTCGATGGCCTTTGCCAAAACGCTCGCCGAGGATTATCTGGTGGCTGTTCTTCGCCGAGAGTGAGGATCCACTGATCTTCAGGCCGTGAAACTCCTGCCAAGTCCCAATCCGGCAAGCTTTTGCCGATAGGTGATGGAACTGCGGTCCGCTCGAATGTGGACCTCATCGTGCAAATCGATCGGCAGGTCCTCCGGGTATTGCTGCTCGACGATGCGCTTGTCTTCTTCAAAAACCTGGTGATTAAAATCCAAGGTATCTTGCAGCGGTGCGTCTTTGTCGAAGTTTCGGCAAATCGGCACAAACACCCGCGCCTTCCTTGCAGAAACCGGACAGACCGCATTCAGAATATGTAGCTGACCATTGTTCGGAAAAAAAACGGTGAGTTTTGCTGTGAACGGAAGGAACACCTCAAATAGCCTCCGCCACTGGAAATTTGGTGGGTTCAGGTGTTTGAGGTGATTGGGATAGTTGCTCACCGAACTCACATAGTCGGCTTGAAATCCGGTGGCTGTTGGGGTCACCGGATAGTTTGGAACTTCCGGATTGTTTTGCTCCCCGAATGTTTCCACATGGACAAATGCAAAATGGCTCACATCCAGAAACCCTTCCATCTGACGCCCGGCCGACGCATCCAGTTCGACACTATCCGGTAGCACTTGGAGGTAATCGGGGTCATTCCATGCTTCAAAGTCAGGCAGGGGTCTTGGGCCATCATCCACCAAGCGAGCCCACACCAGTCCGTAGATTTCCTTCACCGGATAACTCTGCAAACGGAGCTTCGGTGGGATTGCCGCGCCGGGGTGCGCCGGAATGCAGACACACCGTCCCTCCCAATCATATTTGAAGCCATGATACGCACAAACAAGGGTGTTGTTTTCGATGTGCCCCATGCTTAGTGGCACGCCGCGATGCAGACAAATGTCACGGGCCGCACTCACTTTTCCATCAGCCAACCGATAAAGAACCAACCGCTCATCCAAAAGCCGCCCCGCCGTGGGCTTGTCCGTGACTTCATGCGAAAAGGCCACCGGATACCAAAACGGAGCCAACGCACTCCAATCGGATTCCGTGAATGTACAATCCCGAGGCAAAGCAGTTGTGGCGTCCATGAGAGTTTCCAAAAGGAAGAGATCAGCAACTGTCATGCCAGAAACCACGGAGAGTAGAACCCAAACCAGAAGAGAGAGACCACCTTCCGGGTTATAGCTGAAGCAATTTTACCGCGGATTTCGCGGATATCGCGGATGGGGAAGAAGATTATGGATTTATTTCTTAACCGCGTAATCCGCGGTTGATCTCTTTCTTTCGTTCACAACCCGTTTCCAATCAAGTTTTGCCTCCTTGAAGTTTAATAATAACGCCACTCCCAGGCCAGTGATGTTCAGGTAGCCAAGCATTTGGGCAATGTGATTGTCATTGAATGCCGTGACAACCTTTGGGTCGGCAATAACTTTTCCCTCCACGATTAGGTCAGGAATCAATTTGCCTATGAGCTGTCCTCGATAGAAAACCGGATACTCGCACTGTTGCTCCACGCTGTAACCGCACGCATTCAGCTCAATGAGCAATGCATTCTCGTAGAGCTTTTCGTCCAAACCGGGTTTCAGTTCGTTGAGCACAGTCATCGCCGCACCGATAATGCCTTTGGAGATTTCTTCGTGGAGCGTAACAATTTAACCGCGGAGGGGTGGAAGGTTCTCAGATTTTTTTCTTATCCGTGCAATCCGCGAAATCCGCGGTTGATTTTCTTGAAGAAAGGATTTTTACCGCGAATTTCGCGGATATCGCGGATGGGGGAGAAGAAAATGGGATTTATTTTTTATCCTCGGTTTTTCGAACGACGACTCGCGCTCCCTCTTCGAGGACCACCACGACGGATTCACCGGCGGGGATCAGGCTGCTTTCGGAGACGACATCCACCCGGCGGCCTTCAATGAGGGCCGTGCCAGCGGGGCGGAGCGGGGTGATTGCCGGGCCGGATTTTCCGAGAAGGGACTCCTTGGGCGGGAGGCTTTTTCCGGAGGGCAGATTGTTTTTCAGCATGATCCTTCGACCGATGGCCGTGTGAGGAAACGCAAACATCCAGACAATGAAGCCCACGAACGTTGTGGTCACAATGCCCGCGAGGATGAGAGTTCCCGTGAAGGCACCAAATCCCACATACCCAAAAACGATTGCCGCCGCAAGGCAGAGACCGCCGAGCATTCCAAGAATCATTCCCGGCACGCAGACTTCGGAGGCCATCAGCAAAAAACCGACAAACGTCAGAACCAAGACGGCGTTCAAGGGGGTCATTCTGCATCCTCCTTGGGCCCGATTGTGCGCTCGCCGGTCAGAATTTCCTGACCAGTTCCGACAGTGCGGAGCACGGTGTTTGAGACCGCTTTCCCAACGCCAACTCCCAGGTCTCGAACATCACCGGCCAGGCCTTCGACTTGACCGCGGGGTTTGGCTGAAGCCGTCGGCGAGGCAGTTTCCACCGAGAGTGGGCTGACCACGGCGCCACTTTCCGCAGAGATTTCCAGGGATCCAAGAAAAACCCCCATGCTGTCCAACAATCGCAACGTCCAGCGGGGTGAACCATCCGCTGACACCTTCAGCGAATAATCCACCCAGTGAAATGAAATCCTGCGCCCGATGGCCTCGGATTCCACAATTTGAAAAGCACGGTCGGAGTCCACTTTGAGTGATTCGAGGTTCACGGGTGGCCGGGAACCCAGATCCGAAAACCCCCGGAGCGGAGTCCTCACGGACAACACCTCGCGGTTGGAGATTGTCACTTCCTTCACGCCTCCCCTCGCAGACGGATCCAAGTAAAAGAATATCCACTGTTGCGGTTGCGGACTGCCACGCTCTCCTGTGATCTCAACCAACTGACTTCCGGGAGCAGATTTTCCTGCCGTGAAAAGTGCTGCGAAGCCGGTTTGCTGGGCAAAAGCTGGGATCGCCAGCGCGGCAAAACTGATGAAAAGAATAATGGCTTTGATCGGCACACGCCCATCCTCCTGCAGAACCCGCAGATTTTCCACTGGAAAAATCCTACTGGCGCAGATGAGGGGAGAATGGGATGATTCGGGACATGTCCCAGGAACTGGAATCTCTGAAAAAATCGCTGGCCATTTACCGCGGGCTTGTTGAGGTGAGCGGGCTGATTGCCTCAATCACTGATTACGACGAGTTGTTGCGGGCGATTTTGGAGGTTGCCAGGCGGGTGATCTCAGCCGAGGCCGCCTCACTATTTTTGGTGAACCCTGAGACCGGTTCTTTGGAAATGGCGATGGCCTGTCATGCGGATGGGCAATTCACTCAAAAGCGCATCACCGTTCCCAAAGGCAAGGGCATCGCAGGCTGGGTGTTTGAGCGCGGAGAGAGCTTGCTCATTCCCGATGCCTACGCGGACGATCGCTTTTATAAAGAGGCAGACAAACAAACCGGCTTCCGGACACGTTCAATCCTCTGTGCGCCCCTCAAACGGGAAGAGGAACTCATTGGGGTAATCCAAGTTCTCAACCCACGCGAAAAGCCGGCCTTCGAACAGGAAGACCTCGAAGGCTTCTGCGCCTACGCCGACCTCACTGCCACCGCCATTGAAAAACTGCGGACTCTCGATAAAAGCCGCAGGCAGGAACGGGTCGAACGCGATCTGGCCATCGCTGCCGACATCCAAAGAGAATTGCTTTCCCGCGCACTTCCCTCCGAGGTGCCCGGCGCAAAATTCGCGGCCTTCAATCAGCCCGCCGCCAATGTCGGCGGGGACTTTTACAATGTCTTCATCAAAAATCCCTACGAAATTTATTTTGGAATCGGGGACGTTTCGGGAAAAGGAATTTCCGCCTCTCTCCTCATGGCCCAAACCCTCAGCGCCATGCAGTTTGTCTTTGCCGCCACAAGCAGTCCCTCCGATGCTCTCAACAAACTCAACTCGACGTTGTATCAGCACATTGTCCGTGGAATGTTTGTCACCATGCTCATCGGACGACTGACCCCCTCGAGTGGTCGCATGGAAATTGCCAGCGCCGGCCACTGCCGCCCGATCCTGCTTCGAACAGATGGCACGGCCACCGAAGTGGATACACCCGGAGCGCTCCCTCTCGGGATCATGCCGAAGGTTTCCTACCGTCAGGGAAAAATCGATGTCTCCCCCGGTGACCTGCTTGTGTGTTTCACCGACGGACTCTCAGAATCCAAGGCGAAAGGATCTGATGAATTTTTTGACGGTCACATCGTGCCAAGCCTGACCGGCCTGCAAAATTCTTCCGTTCAGAATGTGATTGATGTGTTGCTCAAAGCGGAGCGCGGGCACCGCGAGGATGGCCCGCAACTCGATGATCTCACCCTGCTCGTTGGTGGCCTGGCATGAAACGAAAGTTTCTCTTTTCAAGCGACACCTGCCAACTGGCCTCCGTGCGCCATGCCGTTCGAGATTTTCTACACCAGTGTGGCCTGAGTGAATCGGAAACCGAAGTCCTCGTGCTCGCGGTCGACGAAGCCTGCACCAACGTGATCCGTTACGCCTACAATCACGAATGCCGCCCGGTTCGTCTCCTCATGGAACACAAAGGCGACCAAATCCGCATCATCCTCCGGGACTACGGAAAATCCTGTGAGCCTGACAAAATTAAGAGCCGCCCCCTGGAAGAAATCCGCCCGGGAGGCGTCGGCGTCCACATCATCCGTCAGGTATTTGACGAAGTCACTTACACCCCAAAATCCCGGGGAACGGAGCTAAAGCTCGTCAAAAAGCTGCCAGCCATCCAGGCGTAGTGTTCTTCTGAGTGCACCTCCAAAATCTGGCCAGATGGATCCTGCGAGGGTCATTGAAATATTGTTCCCGACAGGGGCACTGCCCGGATGCCATCATCCAAGTCGTAAGCAAGACTTCCGGGATAGACCACCAGCAAGCGAGCGAGATCCAGATCGTGTATAGCGGTCCGCATCGAGCGCGTGACTTTGGGCGCATCGATTCGCTTGATTTCGATGCCAAGCCGTCGCTGGGGAAAAAACAGGTCCAGTTCGGTGCCGCTATGAACCGCGTAAAAATAGGCGTCCTCACCGGGTACCTGGCGCAGAATTTGCTCAAGAGCAAATCCTTCCCATGAGGCCCCCACCTTGGGATGCACCAAGACCAGGTCCGGAGAGGCCACTCCCTGCAAAGCATGCAGAATCCCGCTATCCCGAAAATAGATCTTTGGCGTTTTGACCAGGCGTTTGCCAAGGTTCACGAACCAGGGAAGCAGCCTCCGGACCATAAAGGTCTGTTCAAGCGCGTCGAGATAGCTCCGACTTGTGTGGGGGGAAACGCCAAGGGCTGCTGCGATCTCATTTCCGTTCCAAAGCTGACCGTGATAATGGGCGAGCATCATCCAAAACCGCCCCATCGCAGCAGGCGACATACCGAAACCCAGTTGCGCCAAGTCGCGCTCCAAAAAGGTCCGGATAAATTGTTTGCGCCACTCAAAGCTGTCCGCATCCAACCCGGACAAAAACGAGCGAGGAAACCCGCCCCGTATCCACAGCGAGTACGTGTCATCGACTTCCCCCAAATCAAAACCACCCATCTCAAGGATCTCCACCCGCCCAGCCAGGGATTCCGAGGCCTGACGGGACAATTCCGGCGATGCGCTCCCCAAAATCAAAAAACGAGCCGCATTGCCCGGTCGATCCACCAAGACTCGCAGAACCGGAAAAATTTCAGGATTCCTCTGCGCTTCATCAATGACCACCAATCCACTGAGCGGCGCAAGGAGGGTCTGTGGCTGTCGGAAGGCCTCCCTCACCGCCAAATCCTCAAGGTCAAAAAAATGCCCATCCTGACCAGTCAAATATTCACGGGCCAAAGTGGTCTTCCCGCACTGGCGCGGTCCAATCAGCGCAACAATGGGATTTCGTCGCAATCCATTTTCGACCTTTTTAAAAAGCAAATGCCTTCCAACCATGGACGATATCATGCATTTAGACTGCACGATTTCAAGGATAATTCTGCGCGGCATCTGAGTTTGTATTTCCGCAAGCCACTCCATGAGAGCTATCCTGCCGCCCCTTGAAAGAAATCCGCCTTGGAGGCGTCGGCATCAACATCATCCGTCAGGTATTTGACGAGGTGACTTTCACCCCAAAATCCCGCGGCACGGAATTGCGCTTGGTCAAAAAGCTGCCAGCACCCCAAGGCTGAGACATTTCCTGCTCAGGGGGCACGGTCGTCTCGACCGTGTGGCGGCGGGTTTCCAAAAAATGGGACACCGCATTCGTGCGATGTCCCAATCAGATTCAAAAAATTACCTCCGGCGTCGGCGAGAGGCAAGTAAGCCGAGCGCACCCACAACCAACCCCAAAGTGGTGGGTTCAGGAATTGCGTTGTAAACGAGGTTTAGATTGTTGCCGTCCTGCACAACGGTGAAGTATCCGCCCGTGTTGATTGTGTTTTGAAAGGCACTGGAGTTGACCGTGAATTTGTCTGAGGAGAACCCGCCGGTGATCCCACCGGTGGTCGTTACGAATCCTGTCCATATGTGGTTCTCCGTGCCGTCCCAGAGGGAAAGCGAACCGGGAGTTGTAGCATTGGCCATCGTCACAAGCGTTATGGTGAATTTATTCGCCGAACTGATCCCGCTGAGGTCAAGCGTTCCCGTGATTGCCAGCAAGTCCCACTCGCTTCCAGCATCGCCGGAACCATCATCGCTGACTTCGAGTTCAAAGTTTGCTCCGCCATTCCAAGTGTTGGAACCATTAGCTAGGCTTTCGATGCTTTCACCCGGTGCAATCGTCGCGCCAGTGTAAACGGACACTGTTCCACCAACCGTGCCAGAACCACCCAGCGTGCCGCCGCTGTTAATATTAACCGTGCTGCGCGCATCCAGGCTGCCATTCACCCGCAGCAGACCACCGTTGATATTTGTGGCACCCGTGTAGGTGTTGGCACCCGAGATGATCACCGTGCCACTCTCAATATTTACATTGTCAAAATTTGAAGCTACCCCGGAATAGGTGAAGGTATTATTTGCACCAGGGTTGATGTTGAATGTGTTTGAGCCTGTTCCTCCTGTGATATTGCCACTGACGCTTGC
>JBGSVX010000699.1:0-10996 GCA_041752795.1 Terrimicrobiaceae bacterium | reverse complement strand
GATTTCATGGCCGAGGCCACTTGGTCGATTTTGGAAGATTCCGAGCCGGAGACATCAAAGCTGTCATATCCAAAATAGACGGGCGAGAACTGACCTCTTTGCACGTTGGCACCAAAGAAATTTGCGCCATCAATTCGATCTGAGAGCGGGGTCCCGGAGACGTAATCGCCATCAATGCCGGCGTATTCGTCGCCCTTTTTCTTTTTGCAGGCAGGAAGGGCCAGCAAGAGACACGCAAGGAAAGCCAAAGAGAAAACACGTTTCATGAGATATGTATGTAATGACTCCCAGGCAAAAGATCAACTCTCACAGAAGATTTTTTGTTCATCCCTCAGCTTCGGGTGATTTTGAGGCCGAGATGGGAAATCGAAAAATCCACGAATCGGGCGGAGGGGCTTGGAGGAGAGGCTTCCAATTCCCGCTGAATCCGCCTCGCGGCTTCTTCGTCTTTTGCGAGGAAGAGGGCATATCCGCCGCCGCCCGCTCCGAGCAATTTGGCACCGGCTGTCCAGTCTTCCACTCTGCGGAAAATATCCCGCACAGCCGGTGGATCCGTTCCGGGGTCCAGCGCGCAATTGAGCTCCCAACTCGTTGAAACCGCACGGCCGACGTCCTCCCAGCGGTCGTGTTGGAGGGCTTCAAACGCATAATCTGCATTTCGCCGGATGTCTGCCAACCGCGCGAGGTGGGTCCTGGAGTTGAGAAACATGCCCCGGACGATGCTGCGAAGAATGCCGGAGGCCATGCGGGTGATGCCCGTGTAGTAGAGGCGGGCAGAGGGCAGGCATTCCTGCTGGGTGAATAGGTGGTCGGGGACCCAGCGAAGGGAAACCTGCTGGTTCAGGCCGGGTTCGGTTCCAATGAATTTCACCCCCCGATAGATTGCCCCTGCCTGATCCTGCCAACCGCCGCACGTGGTCAGCATTTGCTCGATGGCCAGCGTGAGATTGATGAGAGCGGCATGATCCCACCCGAGGCCGCAAGCATCGGACAGGGCTCCCAGCAGGGTGGCTCCCAGAATGCTGCTTGTGCCAAGGCCCGAGCCTTTGGGGGCCGCCGCCAACAAGGAAATTTCCAACCCACCACCAAAATCTTCCAACTGGGTCCTCAAATCGGGAAACGAAAAACCTGCCTGAAAATCTGGATGAAACCCCGCAAGGCAAAGAGCTGCACGGGCCAGCGCAAACCCGCTTCCCGGCTCGGCATAGCGACCGAGGTCTTCATACGTTGATATCCGGGTCTCGACGCCAAGATCGATGGAGCGCAGAACAATCACCGGCTCCGGCGCGGATTTCAGAAAAACTTGGACCGGTGGCTGACCATTCACATCCACCGCCAGATTCACAACCCCTCCACCAAGTTTGAAACAATAGGGAGGCGTGTCAGTCCAGCCTCCGGCGAGATCCAACCGGACCGGGCTCCGGCCCCAAACGATTTGGTCCTCCAGAGTTTTGCGTTGCGGGCGTTTGAGCAATGGCCTTGCCGACTGCAAAATGGCACCGGCCAGCATTCCAAAAGCCTCCGCTTCGGCCTTGTGCGAACCGGCTTCATCGCTGCGCCCAAGAACCTCTGCGCGCAGCATGGCATCATGCACCGCATTCATGGGGTCCGGGTTGGGAACCTCCGACAAATCCTCCGGTTTCAAATACGGAGCCGCCGAAGAAAGGTCCAACCGGTAGAAGGGGTTCGAACGACTGTTCGAGCGCATGCGCGGAAGAGTTCTTGCGATGTGGTCCCGGCGCTGGGATTCCAAGCGGCCGATGTCGCATTGCTCGCAGATTTCCATGGCTGAGAGACGCTCACGCATAAAAATTTTGCGGAAGTCCGGGCGGTCATCCGGCGTTTTTCCATGAAGCCAGTGCAGGAAATCTGATGTGAGTTCCTTTGCAGAAACCACGGGAAAAATCGGCGCGAGTTGGATATCGGTGGTCTTCCATTGCTCACAGGAAAGGCCGCGGCGTTCGAACCACAGGGCCGCCGGCTCCCCGATCCAACGTGTGGAGTCCTGACCAAGCTGCCCACTGAATAGGTCATCGAAGCCATAGACGCGAACGCAATAATCGCTGGCCCCAATCGGCGCGATATCAAGGCATACCCCGGCGTCCAAATGAAAATCCAGTTCGAGCGGAGGAACGCCGGTGATCACGTGATGGCTCTCAAGGTGCATGTCTGCCGGGAGCGTGGAATTTTCTATCCAGACGTGGTGATTTGCGGAAGTGCGGGAGCGGAACGCAAAATCCGCATTCAGGATGTAGATATCCGGATGGGGTTTGAGGTCAAGGGGTCCGGTGCGCAGTTGGTTGAGTTGACAATTTTGCAGGGCCGAGAGGGACTCAATAATTTGGCGGCTGGTGCCAAGGTGAAAAAATTCTGCGCCATTCCATGGGGACACGCAGGCATGGAGGCTGGAGATTTCGGGTTGGGGGTTCACCGGGGTTTCCCCGAGAGCTGGTCCAAATCCCGCATAAAGTTCAAAGCCTGAGGGAAGGCCCGCCCCGAAGCACTGAGCCTGCGAATCCCATCCGCACTGCGCGAGCAACACGGCGATCGCTTTCGGATTAAGCAACCAAATCCCCGTATCCACCATGGCGAGATGACCGGAAGAATGCTCACGAATGATTTCCGGCGCGGGCTTCTGTTTGAAAAATGCAAGGGACTGCGGGCTTTCGCGTTTTGAAAAAAACACCCCGAAGTGGGAGGCCGTTTCAGGTGCGACCCACATGCCAAGCCCCAACACATCAGCCACAGGAAAATCCGGAAGGTCCTCGGGAAACTTGAGCACCACATCCCCACTGCAAATCATGAGAGGATATTCCCTCCCCGCCGCCTTCAAAACCCGCTGAAATTCCGGGAGCATGAAATCGAGCAGGGTGCCATCAATGCTCTGACCCAACGCCCAGCGAAGAGCAGGCATGGGCATAAAAACTTTGCCCGTGGCCGCGTAGGCGGGCAGTCGGCGGCTCTGACCTCCGGCCAGCATGACCAGCGACGGCGCTTTGCAAATCCAATCCTCCAGACGTCCGGGACATCCTTCTTCCTTCCATGCCTCGTGGAGAGATCGAACGATGCCGCCTCCAGAGCCAAGTTTTGATCCTGCGGGATCGCAAGTCGCAAACCAGTTGTCCCGTTTTTCTCTCACTGCTCCCGCCTGGAATGCCCCAGCCATGGCGGGCGGCAGAGACAAAAGAATGCGGTGCTCGGGGGAGGTCATGGCGTTTAACTCAGCAATCGTCGGAGGTCGTCCAAACCCTGACAAATCACCGGCGGTTTGGCCGGAAGAAGTTTTTCGATGGGGTCAAACCCCGTGAGCACAGCCACTCCGGTGACTCCGCCATGATGCGCCGTCTCGATATCGTGCACCATGTCCCCAACAAAAATCGTTTCCATGGGATCCAACCCACGCTCACTCAAAATCTCGCGAATTTTTTCACGTTTGTCAGCAATGGCCACATACGCGTGCTCAAAAAAATCGCGAACCCCGAGCCTGGTGGCCTGCAACTCAAAGTGGGAGGCCTTGATCGTGCTCAGGAGGAACACTCTGCGGCCGGTGGACTGACAGAACTGCAAAAACTCCAAAGCTCCCGGCAGAAGGCTCACATCATCATTAAGCCCCAAGAAAAACCGTTCGTAAAGCGCCTCGAGTCCCTCCTCGGTGGCCTCTGGCAACAACTCCGCATAAAATCCGGAAAATGGCAGGCGGAAGTGCTGACGGAATTCCTCCCGCGTGAGTTCGGCCCGCCCGTAGTGTTTAAAAATTTCGTTGGTGGCCACAAGCACGGGGCCGAGGTCATCGGCCAGTGTGCCCGACCAGTCGAGCAGGATATTTTTGATCACCGGAACCTCACTTCTTTAATGACATCTTTCCCAAAACGGGCCTGCAATTTTCGGAGCACTTCCGGTTTCCACGTGCGGTCCAACTCGTAGCGGATCGCGGGTTGCAGGACTTGAATCACCAACACGCCCCGCTGAATCGAAGCCGGAGCCGAATGCGAGGCAAGAAAATCTCCGACAACCTCTTTCCATGCGGCTTTGATCTGCTCCTCATTAAGAAAATTCGAGAGCCCCAGGCGCGGCAGCAATTTTTTCAGGGCATCGGCGACCGAGGAGCACCGGTCTGCCCGGCCTTCCCCATCGGGAAGTCCACGCCATTCCTCCAAAACAATCTTCCGGAGAGTTTCCGCACGCATCAGCGGCTCAGGCAACTACACCGGTTAAAACCAAATTTATTCGCCGTCGCTGCCAATGGCTTCCACCGGGCAGCCTTCCATGGCTTCTTTGCACTGGGTCTCCTCTTCGGGAGTTTCCGCCTGCTTGAAGACATAGCTGTGCCCGCCGTCATCATTGCGGGTAAAGTTGTTCGGTGCGGTTTCGCGACAGAGATCACAGTCGATGCACTGGTCATCCACATAAAATTTCCCTGCAACATTTTGCGCGTACTTGTTTGCGACGTCGGCCATAAGTGATAATCCTTTAAACAGCCGAGAATCAGACACGGAGGCTTTGATTGCAACCGTTTTTTCGGCAGACATCATTTTAACTTCATTTCGAAATCCCATGCCCAATTCTTCCGATCCCGTCCTCCTCTCCGAGGGGCGACATGTTCTGCATTTGTTTTTTCGCATCGAGCACGGGCAGTGGGACCTGCTGGATACCCGTGCGAAGATTGAGGCCAAAACGGCCATGGCGGCTCTGGTCCAGGAAATCCGCGCCGAACCGGACACCCAACTCCTGACTTTCAGCGTGGTCACGCCAAAAGCCGATCTCGGATTCATGATGATCACACCCGACCTCCATGTCGCAGATGCCTTTGCCAAACGATTGGGTCAGGCCCTCGGGTCGGATATCTTGTCAGCTGAATTCGCGTATTATTCTGTCACCGAAAGCAGTGAATACACGACCACCGCCGAGGAATATGCCGCAACCCTTGAAAAGGACGAAGCACTCACCCCCGACACTCCCGCCTTTCTCGAAAAAATGACCGCCTTCGCCGAACGCATGAAAAAATACGGTCAGGACCGCCTCTACCCGAATCTTGCAGACTGGCCGGTGCTTTGTTTTTACCCCATGAGCAAACGTCGAGCACATGGTCAAAACTGGTACGAACTCGATTTTGCAGCACGCCGTGAATTGATGGCCGGTCATGCCCGCGTGGGCCGCACGTATGCAGGAAAGGTTCGTCAATTGATCACCGGGTCAACCGGGTTGGATGATATGGAGTGGGGGGTCACCCTTTTTGCGCATTCGACGAGCCCGATCAAAGAAATTGTTTATGAGATGCGCTTCGACATGGTGAGCGCACGCTATGCGGATTTCGGCAGCTTTTTTATCGGCTTACAACTCCCCTTGGATTCCCTGTTTCAGCGCCTCGGGCTCTGAAGTTTCACTCTGTGCCTGCAACATTTCAACTTCCCGAATTGCCGGAAAATCCGGCACTTGATGCCAAGGCAAAATCTCTTGTTGCCGGGTTGGAAACGCTGCGCCCCCTGATGGTTGCGTATTCAGGCGGGGTGGACAGTTCGTGTCTGCTGGCCGTGGCCCACAAGGTTCTTGGGTCAGACCTGCTCGGAGTCATTGCGGACAGCCCGAGCCTTCCGCGAAGTGCGTTTCATGCGGCTATGGCCCAGGCCGAATCTCTCGGGATCCCGGTGGAAATTTTGAAGACCGGGGAATTTGAGGATGAGCGCTATGCCGCCAACCCGCCCAACCGGTGTTATTTTTGCAAAGCCGAATTATTCTCGCGCATGGAGTCTCTTGCCCGAGAGAGAGGATTTACGGCTATTGCCTACGGGGAAAACGCAGATGATGTCGCGGGCCAGCGTCCGGGAAGCGTTGCCGCCGGGGAATTTTCTGTCGTTGCGCCCTTGCGGTCCGCAGGTTTCGGCAAGGCCGACGTGCGAGCTTTGGCACGGGCGATGGGATTGTCCTCCTCCGATTTGCCGGCCCAGCCATGCCTGTCCTCCCGCATCCCCCATGGCATGACGGTTACCCACGAAAATGTGGCACTCATTGAGCGGGGCGAGACTGCTCTTCATGAACTCGGGTTTTCCATTGTGCGCGTGAGGCTTCAATCCATGGACCCGCCCACGGCCATGGTTCAGGTGGCCCCCTCAGAATTACAAAAAATGTCACACGTGGGACAAGAATTGTACAAGGTTCTCCGGGTTGCGGGTTTTGAGAAAGTGCTTATTGACCCTGACGGCTACCGGGGCGCCGGGCTCCTGTGAACGAGCTTGAACAGGAATTGCGCAGGAACATCCGTGCGCACAACCGCCAATGCTGGCTGGGGGCACTCGCCGCACTGTTTTTTGCATGGTTTGCATGGATTTTTATCTACGGCCTGCTCGGTGCGCTCATTCTGCTTTTTGAAACCATTCGTTTTGGAGAATTTGCGGCCTTCCCGAAATGGTTGAACCCAGCTTTTGCGGTTTTTGTAGTCCTCCTCCTTGTTGTTGGCGGCATTGGGCGCTGGCGAAAACGCTTCCGTCCCCCACCCGACCGCCCGGTCATCGGCTGGCACCTCGTGCCGGAAACCCTCTTCCTCCCCGCCACGCTCACCTTCTCCATCGGAGAACACCTCGAGGCCAGGATCCGATTCTCCTCCCACCTGATCGCTGAAGCCGCAAGACTCCTCTCCGTCATTTTCCGAAATCGCAGAGCCGCGATCTCAAACCTCGGATTCGATTTCTCCGATGCCCGCGAACTGCAAAAATTGTTGGCCGCCCTGCAGCTGCTCGGGTGGATTGACCTCCACCGAAGCGATGACGAATGGTTCTACCTCATACGCAGCGATCACGTCGAATCCCTCGCCGTATTTCTTCAGGAAGCGCCTCCTTCCGAGACTTAACCTGGGGGAAATCCTTTGATTGTGAAATAGGGGATTATCTTCTATATATTTTGATATGGCAGATACGTATTCTATTTCAGAGGCCCAGGCGAAATTCCCTGCCCTTGTCCGGAGGGCGGAAGATCGTCCGGTGGTCATCACCCGCCGTGAAAAAATTGTCGGCTACCTGCTTTCACCCGAACGAATGGAAGCAATCTTGGAAACCATGGAGATCCTGGCCAACCCAAAGGCGATGAAGGCAATTCGAAATGCCGAGGCCGGACGAACAAAATACCATCCTCTTTCCGTTTTGGACGAGCAGGATGAACGTTGAGCTGTCAGATCAAGTCGTGCAGTTCATCAGGGAGCTTGCTCCGGAGCCTCGCCGCCGAATGCGATTGGCCCTCAAACGTTTGGAACAGGGCAAAGGGGACATCAAACCACTTGAGGGGGAACTCTCCTCCTATTCCCGTTTGCGGGTTGGTGGTATGCGAATAATTTTCCGATACGTCGCAGGGGTTGCCAGCTCCTCTGTCCGCTGTGAATTTGCTGAACATCGCTCAATCATTTATGAATTGTATTCCGCAATCGCCCGGCAACTGAATCCCTGAACTGAAACACCAGCTTTCCTGTGTTTCAGAGCCCAATGTCCAAATAAAAAAGTGCCAGAGGACTACGGCAAAGAGGAGCAAGGTACCGTTGCTGCATTCCTGCCCTGGCGGGGTTCCCCTGTCCGCAGTCCATAGCCTCTGACTCCGCGATGGTCGCGCGGGAAGGGACGGATTGCAATGGGAAAAGGCGGAATTGGGATTACGGCTTGAGTTCCCGGGCGGATTGGAGAGGATTACCGGGTGGAAAAAGTTTTGGCAAAACGCCCGCTTTCCGAGTTTCGGAGCAAGGAGAACCCCTGGAAAAATGCCTCTCACTTGGAACGATTGACAGCCTTAACCCTTATCGTGTTTCCCGAATGCAAAAATGAATCCGGTCAATCAGGATTTCCACGATTTCATCGAATTACTCGAAGGCAATGCCGCTGAATATTTGATCGTGGGGGGCTATGCGGTGGCACTGCATGGATTCCCGCGCTACACTGGAAATATCGACTTTTTTGTAGCGGTCTCAGAAAAAAATGCAGAGGCCCTGCTGAGTGTTTTCGATCAATTCGGCTTCAGTGAGCTCGGGTTGAACTCCACGGACTTTTTGCTTCAGGATTTTGTCGTGGAAATCGGAAGGGAACCGCAAAAACTCCAAGTCCTTACAGGCATTGATGGTGTTCGTTTTGAAGACTGCAAGGCTATGGAAATCATTGTGGATATCAAAGGGCTTCCTGTTCGCTTCATGGATAAAGCCAATCTCATTCGAAACAAGCGGGCGTCTGGACGGCCAAAAGACCTTATTGATTTGGAGGTTTTGGAAAACTCCTGAAACAGACCAACCACTGAGTGTTTACCCGAGCTTTTGGTCCACGGCCCACTCGCTCACCAGCAAGGGCTGGCCGCCTTCGATGGATGGCAAATAAAAGAAGGCGTGCGGCTTCGAACCGGGCATCCACCCGCGGATTTCCCGAAGGACTTTCTCTTTGTTTTTTGGGTCTTTTTCCACAAACGAAAAGTAGGTCGTCGGCTCCACTTCGATTTTTGTTTTGCGTTTGGGATCAGCCACTTTTTTGGCGGGACTGTCGGGTTTTTCGAGAGTCCACTGACTGGCCGGGGCGTTCAGCGCGAGCACGCCGCCAAGTTCTGCGGGGGAGAAGGAGTTGCCGGGACCATTGCGACGCTTCACGGCAAGGTATCGTGCGGTTTCGTGCAGGAATCCCACGATCACAGAAAAATCTCCCAGTGTGTAGGCCCAGGCTTTTTCGCCGGGGAGGCCGAGCAGGTTTTTGGACATCACCGGTTTGCCAAGAAGGGCGTCAATCTCCGCCTTTTTGCTTCCAAGGATCATGATTTTTTCGGGTGGTAAGATTGCAGGGGCTGCACGGAGAACCCGGATTTTTTGATGGCACGAATCGCAGCTGCGCTCGCGCGCGCGCCGCGCAGGGTGGTCATGGTTGCGATCCGACCGGCGACGGCGGCGCTGCGGATGATGGTTTCATCTTTGCGGGGTTGTTGGCCACTGGGGGTGTTGATGATGAAGTGGATGTCTCCATTCTTGATGAGGTCCAGCACATTGGGGCGGCCCTGCTGGAGTTTGAGAAGGCGGGCCACGGGCACACCGGCTTCTTCCAGAACCCGCGCCGTGCCATCGGTCGCAAACAATTGGAATCCGAGGTCATGGAAATCTTTGGCAATGGGAACCACCGAGGATTTGTCCGCGTCCTTCACGCTCACAAACAGGCTTCCCGAGGTCGGCAGCGGGGGCTGGGCGGACATCTGACTTTTCGCGTAGGCGATCCCAAGGTCGGGATCGATGCCCATCACTTCGCCGGTCGAGCGCATTTCGGGTCCAAGAATAATATCCACCCCGGGGAATTTGATGAATGGAAACACCGCTTCCTTCACCGAGTAATGGGACGGCACGATTTCCTCGGTGAATCCCAATTCTTTGAGGGATTTGCCGGCCATGATTTTTGCAGCCAATTTTGCGAGTGGCACGCCGATGGCCTTGCTGACGAAGGGCACCGTACGCGAGGCGCGGGGATTGACTTCCAAAATATAAACTTGGTCGTCCTTGACCGCGAATTGCACGTTCATGAGGCCCCGCACATTGAGTTCGGCAGCCATGGCTTTTGTTGCGGATTTGATTTCCTCGACCACTGCGGGCGAAAGCGAGAAGGCGGGAATCACGCAGGCGCTGTCACCGGAATGGATGCCGGCTTGCTCGATGTGTTCCATCACGCCGCCGATCACGCAGGTTTCTCCATCGGAAATGCAGTCCACATCCACCTCGGCAGCATCTTCCAGGAAACGGTCCACAAGGATCGGGCGCTCCGGACTGGCTTCCACTGCTGTGCGGATATACCTGCGGAGGTCCTCCGGGCCGTGGACAATTTCCATGGCACGCCCTCCAAGCACGAAGGATGGGCGCACAAGCACCGGGTAGCCGATGGAGGCTGCCACATGGAGCGCTTCGTCCTCGTTTGTGGCCGTGCCACCGGGCGTCTGACGCAGCGCCAGCTTGTCGAGCATCGCGGCAAAATGTTTGCGGTCCTCGGCCATTTCGATCGATTCCGGCTGAGTGCCAATAATCGTGCAGCCATTCGCGGCAAGGCCTGCCGCAAGATTCAGCGGGGTCTGACCTCCAAATTGCACCACGATGGCATCTGCATTCTCCCGCTCGTAAATATTCAGGACGTCCTCAAGGGTCAGCGGCTCAAAATAGAGTTTGTCACTGGTGTCATAGTCCGTGGAAACCGTCTCGGGATTGGAGTTGACCATGATGGTTTCCCACCCGAGTTCTTTAAGGGCAAAGGCGGCATGCACGCAGCAATAATCAAACTCGATGCCCTGACCGATCCGGTTCGGTCCTCCTCCGAGAATGAGAACCTTCTTTTTGTCCGAAGCGCGGGTTTCGTCTTCATCCCCGTAGGTCGAAAAATAATACGGAGTGAACGCCTCGAATTCTGCAGCGCATGTATCCACCAGGCGGTAAGTCGGCAACACACCCAGCGATTTGCGCAGAGCGCGGACCCCGGGCTCGGTCTTGCCAGAAAGGAATGCGAGCTGACGATCCGAAAAGCCGAGCCGTTTTGCACTGCGCATGTCCACCGCATCGCTCAAATTGATGGCACCAGTCACAATCGCCTTCTCGGCTTCGACGATTTGCTCGATGTGAGCGAGGAACCAGGGATCGATGAATGAAAGGTCATGGATCTCCTTGTTCGAAAAACCTGCCAACATGGCCTGACGCACATAAAAGATGCGTTCGCAGCCCGGGATGCGCAGCTTGCGCTCGATCTCGGTGCGGTCGGCGGGCCGGTCCTTGCCATCAGCTCCGAGTCCAGCGCGTCCGGTCTCAAGCGATCGCAGAGCCTTTTGAAGAGCCTGTTTGAAGGTTCGGCCAATCGCCATGGCCTCGCCGACGCTTTTCATTTGAGTGGTCAGGGTGGGATCAGCCTGAGGAAACTTTTCGAATGTGAACCGCGGGATTTTGACCACACAATAGTCGATGGTGGGCTCAAAGCAGGCCGGGGTTTCCCGGGTGATATCATTCCGCAATTCATCGAGCGTGTAG
>JBGSVX010000698.1:0-7573 GCA_041752795.1 Terrimicrobiaceae bacterium | reverse complement strand
TGCCTTGCGCGCGATCCTGAATCCCGGCGAGGAGGTGCTGTATCACGAGCCCTGTTATGTTTCGTATGCGCCGAGCATTGTGTTGGCGAGGGGGGTTGCCAAAGCGATTCCGACGAAGGCCTGTGATGAATTCCGACTTCGGGCGGATGACCTCGAATCGGCGATCTCTCCGGCTTCGAAGGTGCTGATGCTCAATTTTCCGACCAATCCAACCGGTGCGACCATGTCTTCCGAGGATCTTGCTGCGATTGCCGAGGTCTGTGTGCGTCATGACCTCGTGGTGTTCACGGACGAGATTTACAGCGAGCTCACCTATGAGGGAGCCACGCATACGAGCATTGCCACGTTTCCCGGCATGAAGGAACGAACGGTCTTCCTGCACGGAGTCTCCAAGGCTTATGCCATGACCGGTTGGCGCATCGGGTTTGCCTGTGCTCCGAAGGAGATGATTGAGGCCATGATGAAAATCCATCAATACTCGATTCTTTGTGCGCCTGTCATGGGTCAGGACGCCGCGATTGAAGCCTTGGAGCGGGGGACTCCCGCGATGGAATCCATGAGGGGGGAATACGAACTGCGTCGCAATTTCATAGTGAATTCTTTTAATGAACTCGGACTTCCTTGTTTCAAACCGCGAGGGGCATTTTATGTGTTTCCTGATATTACGGGTTCCGGGCTCACAAGCCGGGAATTTTCTTTGCGTTTGCTGCATGAAAAAAAGGTGGCCGTTGTTCCTGGAACGGCATTCGGTTCCGGCGGGGAGGGTCATGTCCGTTGCAGTTACGCCACAGCCATGGAGCAAATCAAAATTGCCGTGGAGCGGATCGGTGAGTTCTGTGAAGAGCTTCGGCGGGCATGAAGGCCTTTATCACCGGCACGGACACCGGGGTTGGGAAAACCTTTTTCACCGTTCTGCTCACTCGGGCTCTCCGTGAGGCAGGTCGGGACACCATCGCGCTAAAACCGGTTTGCTGCGGGGACCGGGAAGATGCCATCGCGCTTCGTGAGGCCTGTGACAAAGAACTTGGCCTCGAGGAAATCAACCCGGTTTTTTTGGAAGCGCCTGTTGCGCCTCTCATCGCCGCAAGGCATGCGGGAACTCAGGTCAGCGTGGAGCATCTGAAAGCCTGGGCCGGTCGGGTAACCGCCGGACGCCGCTCAGTGCTTGTTGAAGGAGCCGGCGGGTGGCTGGTGCCAATCACAGGAAAATTTTCCATCGCGGACCTTGCCGCCCATCTTGGATTTCCGGTCCTTGTTGTGGTGGCCAACCGCCTCGGGTGCCTGAATCACACGCTGCTTACGCTGTTTGATCTTCGCGCACGGGGACTCTCCTGCCTCGGGCTTGTGCTGAACTCAGGCCTCGGCTCTGACGAATCCTGCCTCACGAACCGTGAAATCCTCGAAGAATTAACCGGACTGCCCGTGCTTTGGGAAATCACAAAAAACCAATCAAGCCTCAGCCTGACTGGTCTCAAATTTTTACCCTAAAAACCGAGTTGGAACCACGGATTTCACGGATAAACACGGATCAACAATGCCTTAAAAAATGGAGTCCTTCACCCAACAGGTGGATGCTTGTTAGCATCAAATTTTGCTGTAAGGTGTTTTATCCGTGAAATCCGTGACATCCGGTTCGTTCCCATTTTCCTTTTTAGGTTCACAAACCTGAACGTGAAACCAAAAATCCCCATCTCCACCTCGCAGTCTCCGCTTCAGTCTCCGTTCGCTGCGCTGAATCCTGAAATCTTTCCGGACCGGCCAGTGCCTGAACCGGCCTCAAATTCGGCTCACGCGAATGTCACTGCCGCATCTCAAAAGAAATTCCGCGTCGTCCTGCGCAGGGAGAAAAGTCAGCGTGGAGGCAAAACCGTTGTGGTGATCAGTCAGCTCCCAACCCACTTGTCTCCGCCGGAGTTGGATAATCTTTTAAAAAAGGCCAAAAAATCCCTTGGGTGTGGAGGCACCCTATCCGGTCGGGAGATCGAAGTGCAGGGAGACCAGCCGGACCGGGTTCGGCGGTTTTTGGAGGATCATGGCTTTTCCGTGGTGGGTCCCTGATTTATGAAAATTTACACAAAGACCGGTGATTCCGGGGAAACCGGGCTTTTTTCCGGACGCAGGGTTAGCAAAACCCATGCACTGGTCGAGGCCTATGGCACGATTGATGAGTTGAACAGTTGTTTGGGCGTCGTGCTGGCCAGCGGCCCCGGACCCAGTGTTTGCGATGAAGTGACCAGGCTTCAGGTGCTGCTTTTTAAAGCTGGTGCGGACCTTGCCACCGAGGCGAATTCGCGACCAGTTGACCGGATCGATGAGGAGGACGTGACGGATTTGGAAGGCCGGATTGATCGGATTACCGCAGCGCTTCCTGTAAACAAGGCCTTTGTGATGCCAGGGGGTTCACCTGCTGCTGCGCACCTCCATGTGGCCAGAACAGTCTGCCGACGTGCCGAGCGGGATGCCCTTGCGGCCGCCGCCAACTCCCCGGTGAATCCCCATCTCCTCGTCTGGCTCAATCGATTGTCCGACTTTCTTTTTCTGCTGGCCCGTCTCGCGAACCGGGAGGCCGGAATTCCCGAGCCTCTTTGGAAGCCCGAAAAGGCCTGAACCTCATGCTGCCCTGCTTAGCAGGTCAGTGGTCAATGGATTTTTTTTGACCATATTGGCAAGCACTGCGGGGACGATGTCCTCCATGGATTTGGCGACAAGAAATTCGCCGGTTTCGCAGAGGTCGCTGAGCAGATCAATGAGCGGGTCCCAAAAGAAAATGCCCGGCGCGTGTTTGCGGTTAAAAATGACCACGGGTTTGCCTTCCATGCGCGGGTGTTTCTGATGCTTGAAAATCATCAATGCGAGCAGTTCCTGAACAGTTCCTGCTCCTCCCGGAAAAATCACAAAGGCGTCCGAGTTTTCAATCATGACTTCCATGCGCGTGTAGATATCGGGACGGAGCCAGAAGCTGGAGAGGCCCTCGGGCAGGCCTTCCAGTTCGATAATGTGGGGGACATTGGATCCACCGGCCCAGCCGCCTGCGGAGAGGGAACCTCGAACCACCGCACCCATGATGCCCGATTTTCCAGCGCCTGAGACACATCCAAGCCGGTTTTCTGCGAGCAGGCGGCCAAGCAGTTCTCCGTCTTCCAGGTAACCCGGTGCTTCGAGGCTGGCCGAGCAAAAGACACAGACGTTTCCGAGATAATCCTCAGGGATAGGGGATTCAAAGCTGTCAGCCTTTTGATCATGAATTTTGTGATGAAGCGGATCAGGAAATGTCGTTGAGCCTGCCAGTGCGAGTGTGTCCAGAACCTCCTCCGGTGAGCAGACTTCGTGCAAATAGGCGTAGAAGTCCTGCTTGATGGTTCCCAATTTTTGAAGGTGGGCGAGGAGGGCAAAAAACGGATTCCAAGATTTGTCTTCGTTGAGGATAACTGTTGGTTTGCCGCTCAGGTTGTGGTCCAGGGTCTGATATCCTACAAAGATGGAAATCGCCTTGAACATGTCTTCCAGCGTGGCGCCGGGCGTAAAAACAAAGGCATCGGACTCCACGATTTTTTTCTCAATGTTGGAAAGCGTGATGCGTTGATCTCCGTTCGAGTTGTAAATGTCCCAACCTCCTGCAAAGAGGAGGTAGAGGAGTCTCGCGCGGGAAGCGCGGTTTGGATCATCCGTTCCAAGAACGGTTCCTGAGAGTCTGACTTTTGGCATGGGGAAATGTATTCCGCTGAAGATACAGCATCCGGCGTGCCGCGAAAGGGGACTTTCTTTTTTGGTTGCCCGGAAAATGTCTGGACCCGGTGCTTTCCGGGCGTTTGGATATCATTCTAATTTATCACCAATGAATCGTTTTTTCCTTCCCGCCAAGGAGTGGAACTCGGAGAATCCAAGTCTCTCTGAGTCCGAAAGCCACCATGCCCTCGATGTTATGCGCCTGGAGGTTGGTCAAAAACTGACCGCGTTTGATGGAGTCGGTCATGAGGCCACCGCACAGATTTCCTCCATTCAAAACCGACGGGCGGTGCTTTCGCTGGGACCCCGCACAGCTTCCCCGCCACTGCCAGGCTCCATCATGTTGGCTCAAGCTGTGCCCAAGGGGAAAACCATGGATTTTATCGTGCAAAAGGCCGTCGAACTCGGTGCTTCCGCCATTGCTCCCCTGCTCTCGGATCGGACCATCGTGCGGTTGGACACAGAGGAGAAAGAACGCAAACATGCCAAATGGCAGGAAACCGCACTGGAAGCCTGCAAGCAGTGCGGTCAGAACTTTTTGCCCGAAGTCCACCCGCCTCAATCCGTGGCCGCATTTTTGGACAAAATGCCAAAGTCAGGACTCCTGCTCATCGGGTCACTCCAGCCGGACGCCCGCAAAATCAAAGATGTGCTCACCATGTATCAGAATGACCATGGCCGACTCCCTCAGAGGGTTACCATTTTTGTTGGACCCGAAGGGGATTTCACGCCCGCTGAATTGGCTCTCGCAAAAAGTCACGGGTGTCTGCCCATCACCTTGGGACCCATTGTGCTTCGCACGGAAACGGCTGCGTTGTATTGTCTGAGCGTGCTCACGCACGAGTTATTCTAATCCTCCGCTCCGACGATCTGGGAAATCCTTCGGATCGAGTTGGCGTGGCCGGTTTTTTCGTCCACCTCGATGACCGCGCCGCAGACGCGGACCGGGCCTGATGCCACGGGGAAGGTCGTTGGCAGACCGTCCATGTATCGTTGGATGATATTGCGGGGATCGCGTCCGAGGATCGAATGTTCCGGCCCGCACATGCCAGCATCACAGAGGAACGCGGTGCCATTTGGCAGGATTTTTTCGTCCGCAGTCTGAACGTGCGTATGAGTTCCAAGCACTGCGGAAACCCTGCCATCCAAAAAGCGTCCCATGGCAATTTTTTCGCTTGTCGTCTCCGCGTGAAAATCTACGAGGATCACCGGAGTTTCCTCCTGAAGTCGCTCGACTTCGTCCAGGCCGACATGAAAGGGATTGTCGAGCAGTTGCTGCATGAAGGTTCGACCCTGAAGATTCAAGACCGCGACTTTGCATTTGGAGGTTTCCAAAACAATGCTTCCCTGACCCGGCGCACCCTGGGGATAGTTCGCCGGGCGGAGCAGTCTTGGCTCGGTGGCCATGTAGGAGGCGGTGTCTTTCTGATCCCATGCGTGGTCGCCGAGAGTAATCACGGCAATGCCACTGCGCAGGAGGTCAATCGCAATGCGGGCCGTGATGCCACGCCCGCCGGCTGCGTTCTCACCATTTGCCACCACAAAGTCGATGCCGCGCTCCTTTTGAACCTGCCTAACAAAGCGCATGGCAGCTTCCCGCCCGGGCTCTCCCACAATGTCACCTAGAAAAAGAATGTTGATCACAGGATGTTTTTATCGAATTTCCACCGTCATGCATTGTAAAAGTGAGCAATGAACACGGGATCGGTCAAAAAAATTCGGATTTTCCCTGACGGAATCCCATTTCGCGGCATGTGGCGGGGATTGATCAATGAGGCATCAAAATATGTTATCCGCAGATTTCCACAGATTTCCACAGATTTCCACAGATTTTAAAGCATATCCAAATACCTTTCGTGCAGCTTCTTCCGTCATGAATCTGCGAAAATCTGCGTCAATCTGTGGATCCTTCGTTTCCTTTGATCGAACACTATTGGGCTGTCTGTTGTGGCTTCTCGTGTGGTTTCCTCTGACTACTGACGCGCGGCTGACCCCCCTGGCCCCGGCACCGGATTGGAGCGAACTAGAGAAATACCAGGAGACTATCACCAAGGAGGATTTTGTGGGATTGTTGGAGCGCGTCTATGCGCCCGGGGGTGCTGCAGCGGGTTTTGTTAGCGTGACTGAAGGAATCGCTGAAATCAAAACACGGGAAGGCCGGGCACCATTTGTTCTGAGGTTTGCGACGGATCGCGCCTCTGCCAAAGCGGCTCCCGGCTACTGGAGAACTCGCGCTCAAATTCCTGCTCCGCCTACTGATCGCCCCCTCGCTGGTCTCAAAATCGCGATTGATCCCGGACATCTGGGAGGGAGTTGGGCCAAGGTCGAGGAACGCTGGTTCCGGGTGGGAAACAGCAAGCCGGTGACCGAAGGCGATATGACTCTTTACGTTGCGAAACTTTTGGTCCCCCGGCTCAAGGCTCTTGGAGCCGAAGTTTTTCTGACCCGTTCCAAGCCCGGGCCGGTGACGACCGCCCGTCCGGACAAACTTAAAGACGCTGCAAAACGTGCCCTGGTTGACAAAGACAAACCCATCACTCCCGAATCCCTCCAGGATGAAAGTGAACGCCTCTTTTACCGGGTTAGCGAAATCCGTCGCCGCGCCAAATTCGTGAATGAGTCGATCCGCCCGGATCTCGTGTTGTGCCTCCATTTTAATGCCGAAGCATGGGGCAATGAAAATCGCCCGGAGTTGGTGGACGTTAACCACCTGCATTTTTTGATAACCGGGTCATGGAGTGCCGAGGAACTCACCTACGAGGATCACCGCTTCGACATGCTGAACAAACTTTTGAGCGGGGCATTTCCTGAAGAGCTCCAAGTTACGGATGCAATCGCCAAATCCATGGCCCGCGAAACCGGACTGCCACCCTACGTTTACAAAGAAAGCAACGCCACCAAAGTCGGTGATAATCCCTACATTTACGCGCGCAACCTGCTCGCCAATCGCCTCTTTGTTTGCCCGGTCGTCTATGTCGAACCGTACGTCATGAACAGCCGGGCCGCCTTCGCACGAATCCAAGTTGGCGATTACGAAGGACGGAAAAACTTTGCAGGCGTCCCACGAAAGAGCATTTACCGCGAGTATGCTGATTCGGTTGTTGCCGGCTTGGTGGATTATTATTCCAAGCGATAACCTGCCACGTTCGGAAAATCATTTGCGCTTTGTGGGTGAAGGGATGACGTTTCCCGCCCTCATGCAAAACCCTACCCGATTTCGCCGCGAGTTACTGGCTGTCTGCGCTGCTGCGATTCTCATGTCCCTCAAAATCGCTTTTGGCATTTTTTTGTTTCGTCATTGGCGGAAAACGATGTCCTCCCGTGGCATCACCGTGGGCCGGGATGATGAGATGGAATAATTCCAACCGCACAGCGAGATAGGTAATTAAACTCGCGCACCTCGGCGATGTGCCCCTACCGGTCTTTGGTAGGGATGGCTCGCCGAGCCGTCCGTCGATTCAACCCATTTCGGCGTCAAAACGATAAAAAAGAGGGCGGCATTTTCATGCCGCCCCCTTTGGTTTGAGAGTTTGAGATTTAACCGGTTGGATCAGAAGCTCAGGCGAACACCTGCGCGAAGATCAGCACCATTGGCTGGATTGCCAATGTACCAGCGGCTGTCCACGAAGGTGCCGATGTTTGGAGTGATGCGGAATTCGAAGCCACCGCCCACGTTGAAATACCCGTAGGAGAAATTTCCAAGTCCTGCGCCGCCGCCAACGAGGGCGTAAGGAGCAAGGTGAAGGGATTCAATTGGGTAGCGGAGGATTCCATAGCCGCCGAGGTGGTAGCTGGTTGGTCCGTTGGAGGTCCAGAAGTTTTCAACTCCGATACCGAAGTAGCGGGC
>JBGSVX010000697.1:0-3362 GCA_041752795.1 Terrimicrobiaceae bacterium | reverse complement strand
ACGGAAATCTGCAAATCGCTAAGAGAATGGCGCGAGGGTTTCGGAATTTTCACTACTTTCGAATTGCCGCTTATCTCAAAGCCGGTGGACTCAACCTCAAAATCGCGCACATTTAAGCCCACTCAAAACGACGAAGAGTCTGGGTGACGAGGGACTTGAGAAGATAACGGTTTTCCTTGGCAAGGCTATCGAGAAATCTGTCGATGTTCATGGTGAATGTCAGAAAGTCAGGAAAGTATCGATTGCGCAAAGTCTTGGTTTTAACCAATCTCCAAACACGCTCAATCAAGTTGAGGTTGGGAGAGTAAGGGGGCAGAAACAGGAGTTCACAGCCGAAATTTTCAGCCGTCTTCAGCACCAACTCACATCGCTGGTATCGGGCATTATCCATAACCAATGTCACTGGTTCATCAGGATATTTCTGAACAAGCTGCTCGATCAATTCGCAGACGGTGTGGGCTGTCACCGAGCCCTTTGTTCTCACAGTGACCAGATCGTCGTCACGGGTTTCGATTGCTCCCAAAACGCTGTAACGCTGCCGCCCACTTCCCGTAGGAACAAACACTCTGCTCAAACACCAAATCATTCCCAAAAATGCTCCGAGCACGAAGTGAGCGGCATCAACAAAAAAAACTCTGCGTTTTCCCTGCTTGGCCTCTTCCAGCCTGGGAAGAAGCTCGTCCTCCAGAAACGCCAATTGCATTTGTGGATCAGCACCGCCAGGCACCGAGGCTGTTTTGCGGTAGCTCAGTCCAAGGCGCTTAAGAATGCGGCGAGTCTGGGTTTGAGAAAAAGTCATCCCCGAGATTTTTTCGATACGGTGCGAGGCTTCTTTGACGGTTGCCACGGGATTTGCTGCAAGGTCAGAGAGGATTGGGTCGAGAAAGCCCTCCACTGCACTGGTCGGCCGGTAGTATCGATTTTCCAGCAAACCTGGAAGGCCGCCATCTCGGTAGACCTTGCAATAGTTTGTCACTGTATCAGCAGAAACATTAACAGCTTTAGCGATATGGCCGTGGGGAGTTCCTAGCGCATGAAGACGTATAGCCATAAGCTTGAGTTTGCCGCGTTGATCGATTTCTGGATCATCCAGAGCCTCGGCGATGTCTTCCATTTCGGAGGGTGTCAGACTGAGTCGTATCATCAGGTCAAAAATATAGCAAATTGCATGCCATTATGCTCATTCTTAGCAACTTATGATTGAAATAAATTTTCCGAAAACTAGGAGGCGCGGAGTATAGTTTTCATTCCAAAGGAGAAATGATATTGTGAATATGAAACAAAGAATTGGTTAATTGAGCTTCCAGATGAAGCATTGATTGCTCTATCGCGAGACTATACTTCCATTAGGTTAAAAGAATTGCCTGATGTTGAATTTCGTTTGAACGTGCTTCGAGGAACTCGGGATCAAACTCTGGCTGACTTGCGAACTTATGCTAGCTCATTTTCAGAAGGTATGTTAGATTTTTTGACTATCAAAACAAAATTTTGGGAAGGGTTTACTTTTAAATTTATTCACCCCAAGTCCCGTAAGGTTAGTTTTCATGGTTATTTTATTCAGAACCAAAGCATGGCGATCATTTCAGTGGAGGACATTGATGGAGCAAAAGATTTCAGCAGGAAAATGCTTGAGTTGTTGATTGAAAAAGTGAGAATCATCATCCCATCAATTGCGTTGTAAAATCCATGCAATCGCAAATATAGCGCTGAATGCATCCTTGCAATTGCAATAGGCATCCCTGCATTTTGGTTTTTTCTAGGCCCAGTTTATGATTTGACGGCTATTATCTGCTCGATCGGGCGCAAGGATGCCCCTATTGATTTATATCAAAAGTGCCTTTTCTTTAGAGAACTGCCAGAAGATGTAATTCTTGGCAATTCTGGCAGGAAGTGGAATTTTCGTTCTCGTAATATCCGCGATTGGCAATCGGGAAATTTTTCCGGTAGATTGAGGGCCAATGAACCTTTACGTGAAAACCTGGTGTCCGTGGTGTGTGGACGCCGAGAACTGGCTGAAAAAGCGCGGCATCGCCTACAAACAATGCGATGTGCTCTCCGACCCCTCCGCCTACGCCAGAATGCGGGAGATCTCGGGTCAGAGCCTCACCCCGACGCTTGAGATGCCCGATGGGAAGGTGCTCGCAGATTTTGATGTGGGACAACTAGAAAAATTTCTTCGAGCGCGCGGGGACATTCAATGATGTCGGATCTCTTGCTGGTAGCCGGGGTGGCAGTTTTGGGAATCGCAATGCGTTCCGTGAACCACCCGGTTTCGTTTCGTGTGGGGTCCTGGGTGGTTGTTTTTGCGTCGTTCCTCGCGGGGTGGCTGATTGCAGGAAGTGTCATCATCGGTGTTTTGCTGGCCCTGAGCTGGTTTTTTCTGCCGTGGGTGGAAATTTTGCTGCGCGTCCGGAATGTACGCCTGCCGATTGATCGTGCCTGGGAGTCACGCACGCCTCCCTCACGAAACTCGTTTCCACTGCTTGATGAGCTGACCGAGGAAATCGAAGGCGAGGGCTTCGAGCATGTCTCCGACATCGGGTGGGAGGATGACGAAGTCCGTCAGTTCTACAGGATTTTCCGGGATCGGGCAGCCACGACCCAGGCCTGTATTTGTGTGGCAGAGCAGGGAGACCTCACATTTTATTATCTGACTCTCACCTCCCGGATCGCAGGCGGGCGGGCGTTTCATTCATGGAACTATCCCTTCCCCTACGGATTGAAATTTTCGCCGATGATGAAACTGAACCGCATCGCTCCCGGCACGTCATTTTTGGAAATGCTCGGGCAACATCAGGAATTTTTGCGGGCAGAAGGCATTGCCGACGGGGCCCTTGAAGTCGTGGAAAATGATCACATCGTGCCCTCCATGCAGCAGGACCTTCGGATTCATATCCGCCACAACATCGACGTCGGCTTCCTCGCCAAGGACGGAGAGGACTTCATTCGCTACACCTTCCGCGGAATGGTTTTCCTCTGGCTTCAGTTCCTCCGGGATACGGTCAAGCTGTTTTGAGATGACGGATCGTCAGGGTAGTGGTTGAAGGGAAAAGACCGGAATGTCCACTTGAAACGAGTTGGCGAGCGGAGCCACGGACCCGTCCTTGGGATTGTAGGACCATGCAGCAAGGTGATGACTTTGACCCTGGGGCAGAAGGCTCACCGGGATATTTGCGCGGAATCCGCTGTGGAGGAGACCATGGTGAACGATCTCTGCGACATCTGGCCGTTTAAAGTTTGGGGACATGAGGTGAAATGGACGGGCCTGTCCATTTGCGTCTTGATAGGTGAAGAGGATGAGGTCAGCCGGTCGGTCCGGTGTGGATGCCGCCCATCCTGATACCTGAAGCTCTGGAGGGCGG
>JBGSVX010000696.1:0-6552 GCA_041752795.1 Terrimicrobiaceae bacterium | reverse complement strand
CAACATAAGGCAGGGTGAAAGGAATCGCCGCTGCCACTAATCCCATCGCTGAGAGGATCGGAAGCCTTTGGTAAATAATCAGAGGAAGCAACTCTCTAAGAAGGTTGTTTACAACCAATGCCATGCACAAAACAGTCGCAGCGGAAACCGTTTGCAGCAAGATGCCGCGTGCAAGGTAGCGGTCGAAGATTCTAATGGCCACAGGTTGAAGGATCTCCGGAAACGAATCAAGAAGCCTGAACCACTGGGCTTTTGCCATGGCTGCGAATGTTGGAAATCCCGCGGGTGGAGTTTTTGATGAATTCAAAAAACGCCTTGGTTTCAGGCTGCCATGTCAATTTTTCAGCAATTGACAAAGCCTGGGATATGTTCGCACGACTTTGGTAGATAAGGTGGTAGGCGGATTGAATTTCTTGAATGGCAGATTCTGACCACCCCTGTTTACGAAGACCTCCCACGTTGACGCCTGAGATTTCGCTGAGATCGTTCACGGCGACGCATGGCGGAATGTCCTTACGGCAGGGGGCATTTTTTCCGACTCTGGCAAGGAACCCGACGTGGAGGAACTGATGATAGACCGATCCGGCACCGAGTTCGGCTGCGTCTCCAACCTGCACATATCCCCCAAGCAGGCAGTTGTTTTCAATGAGGACCTGATTTCCGATTTGCACATTGTGACCCAGATGGCAGCCGGTCATGAAATAACAATTGTTGCCGATGCGTGTGGAGGTGTTCTCCTTTGTGCCCCGATGAACGGTCACATATTCCCGGAACACGTTTCCACTTCCGACAATCACCGAACTCTCCACATTTTCTTCAAATGCAAAATCCTGGGGTTTTGCGCCGATGACCACGCCGGTTGCGAGAAAATTGTTTGGTCCGATGATCGTATGGCCCTCGAGAATGACGTTGTCGCGGATCACACACCCTTCGGCAATTTCCACACCTTCGCCAACAACGGCCCGTGGTCCAATTTCCGTGTTGGAGGCGATTCGGGCCTTTGGTGAAATAATGGCCGTGGGGTGGATTTTCATTGGCTGTCGGATTTGGCGGGATGACGCATCGGATGTCGAACGTCTTCCCAAATATTGTTTCCTCGCGCAAGTGCAATACTGGACAGGAGGGGACGGGTTTCTGTATATGGCAGGATGAAAAAGGCTGGACGAACAATTTCCTTATCCCTTCCAAGGAGATGGATTGGCGACTTGGCGGCATTCAGTCGCCATGTGCCTACGGTGGGTGGCGAAAAAATTCTGCATGTCAAAAAATGTGCGCTTGCTCGCCGCAGAGTGGTGAACGCTCCAAGTTGGTGTGCCTGCCTCACCAAGGCATTCGGCGTGGCCTCCGCAAGATTCCCCGAACTGCGAAGAAGCTATCTGAGTTTCCCATATCCGCGCTTTTACGAACACCCAACAAGTGTTGCTGCCATTGTGGTCAACCGTGAGTATTTTGGGGAACCGGCCGTTTTTCTCGGGTTGATGCAGGCTCCGGAGAACATTTCTCTTAAAGAGGTGGATTTTAACCTTCGGGAACTTCGGGAGAGACCATTTCAAGAAGTCGGATGTTATCGAAGATTGATCCGGGTCAGTCGTCTGCCATTTCCGGTTCGCCGATTGCTTTGGTGGTTTGGGCTCAGTGCAACAGGAAAATACAAATCAAAGCTTTTTGGGACGTTTGCAGTGAACAGCTATGCCAGTTCGCGTTTTCGAGTGACTCACTTCATGTCACCAATCACCACGATGTTCTACTACGGAACCTCAGGAGTTTTTGGAGAGATCGTGATTCAAATGGCGTTTGACCATCGCGTTTTTGACGGGGCAACAGCTTTTCGAATCTCGGTCGAGGCAGAAAAAATTTTGAATAACGAAATTGCTGAGGAGATTGCAGTTGGCAGCCAGTGATGTATGTGCGCTCATGCCCTCGCGGCACCTGCTGCATCGGCAATGCGGAGGTAACGTTCGTTGCCCGATGGAGGTGGATCCATTTTGCCTGCGGGATTGGCCCATGTGTTGAGAATCATACGGGATGGCGGACCCAGTCGGTAAGGAACCCCGGCCAAAAACATTTCCCATGCCCCACGGGATGGTGTCGGAAACAGGATGCCGACATCAAACCAGCCTGCAGTCTGAATCTTTTTTGCCACGCGGAAGACCGATGCACGACTTTCAAAAGAAATCACGTCATCAACTTCTGAAATCGCTCTCCAATGCTCTGCAAGAGATTCCGTGCAGAGGATTGTCACCTGCGCATCGGGACGTCCGTTTTTGATGGCCCGTACCGCAGGCAGGCTCAATATGGACTCCTCCAGCTCATCAACAGATCGAATGAGGATGCGATAGGGGACAATCCTGGATTTGTCAAAGTTTGGTGGATAAAACACCCGGCGTTGAGAGCCTGTAAGGAGAAATCCGAATTTTGGCGTTTTCCATCGATCGTGCGACCACAGCCAGTCAGTGGGGCTGGCAGAGATTTGACGTTCGAGTTCCCGGTTGATGTTCCCTGTGGCAGCCTCAGTAGATGCCTGGGGAAGCGGCTTGCCGACGTTGACATGCCATTTTGCCGGGCCTTTGGTTGTAATTGTGACCGGAACCAATTTGACCCCGACCCGACCAGCAAGCGCTGCGGGAAGCGTGGAAGTTGACGTAAGCCTTCCAAAAAATGGCATCCACGTTCCCGAGACACCTGCGTATTGGTCCGCAAGCACTCCAAGTATTCCTCCGGATTCCAAAAATGCAACCGCATCCCAAAATTCTCCCCCGCGATCGAAGAGGGTCAGGCCTACCTTGGAACGGCTTCTACGAAAATGTCCATTGACCGCCGGATTCGCCAACTTTTGATAGATGGCACCGAAGCGGTGATGCGGAAAAAGTGCCGAGCTTCTTCCAAGCAATTCCCAGTTGCTCATGTGACCAAGGACAGCAACAAAACCGTGGCCCGTCATGGAGACATCGGGGGATATCTCCACAGTGACGTGTTGCGAAAGTTCTGCGTCAGACATGGAAGGGATTTTCAGCATGCAGAGCAAATTGGCACCGAGATTGGCAAAATGTTGGCAGGCCAACCGCCTTGCCTGGGAATCTCGTACTCTAAGTGCGAGTTTCAAGTTTTGTATGGTGAGCAACCGGCGCTTGTGAAAAAGATAAAATGCGAGGATGCCAAAGCCCTCACCAACTTTAAAGACCAAGGCCAGAGGAAATACCCTCGCGAGCAGGACGCTCGCAAGGTAAGCGGAATATCCTGCAAAGTGCAGGAAACTTTTCAGGCTTTGCATCCGTCTCCTGGCCGTTCCGGCAGGGATTCCGTAAGGAGTTTGGACATCGTTTGAATGGAAGGATTTTTTCCGATTTTTTCGACCGGCAGCTTGGTTTCCAATCCTTCCTCGAGTCGGTTGACGAGTTCAATTCCCATGAGAGAATCCAGACCGAACTCACTGAGCGGACGGGTTTGTTCCAACTGACTTGTGGGAATGCCAAGAACCCGTGAGGCAGACTCACGGACATAGTCCTCCACTTGCCTCTGGCGCTGCTCGCCTCGCGAATTCAGAATAGTTGAAATCAAGGAATCCTGGGAATCCGTCCCAACGTCAACAGACACCATGTCCCGGAATTTGGCGGCCTTTTTCAGACGAGGATTGGCTTCCGCCCAATGTTGCCAGTCGATACGAATCGCGGTGGCCTGCGTGCAATCGGAACGAATCAGCGTGCCAAAAAGGTCATGGGCATCCTGCAGTGAGAGTTCGGGAATTCCAAGACGGTTCAAGTATTCGCCAACATGCGCATTTCGGGAAACGTATCCAACCTGGCCCAGATGCCCCCAGTTAACGGTCAAGGCCGGCAGGCCAAGGGAGTGCCTGTGATGGGCGAGTGCATCCAGATAGGCATTGGCGGCGACATAATTTCCCTGGCCCGCGCTTCCAATCACGGAAGCCACTGAGGAGAACATCACAAAGAAGTCCAAGGGCATTGAAAGTGTTTTTGTATGAAGATTCCACGCTCCGAGGGCTTTGGGTGCCATGACAATTTGGAATCGACTCTCATCCAATTGAGAAATCACACCATCATCAAGTTTCATGGCTGCGTGAATGATCCCACGCAACGGAGGCATGGTATCTCGAATTTCGGCAAAAAGACGGTCCAAGGCATCCCCATTGGAAACATCCACAGCTTTTGCGACAATCTGAATCCCCCGGCTTGCAGCATCTGCAAAATGAGTCCGAGCCGCATCTGCCGACGCTTTGCGGGAGCCAAGCAAAACCAGATTTTTGGCTCCGTGGGCAATCATCCACTCTGCGATGGTGAGTCCGAATCCGCCGACTCCGCCGGTGATCAGGTAGGTTGCATCCTTGCAAAAAGCGACCGGTTCGTCCGGTGGGGGTTTGACTGAAATATGTGAGGGTTCATTAAAAGAAAACACAATTTTGCCAGTGTGTTTGCCTGAGGCCATCTCACGGAAGGCATCAAGGAATCGATCTGCGGCATAGGTTGTGTGAATGAGCGGTTTGAGTTCACCGCTTTCAAATTGCTCCATCAAATCGGCGAGAGATTTTTGAATGAACGCCGGGCGGTCGCGAAGGAGGCGGCTCAAATCCACGGCAAAGAACGAGAGATTTTTGCTGAAGGGACGAAGCCCGATCCGGCTGTTTTGGTAGATGTCACGTTTCCCGATTTCCACGAAACGACCGTAGGGGGAAAGGGCGGCGAGGCTTTTCGAGATGGCCTCGCCGGCGAGGGAATTTAACACAATATCAACTCCCTTCCCGGAGGTCAGTTCCATGATTTCGTCGGCAAAATCCAGAGAGCGTGAATCCATCACATGAGAAGCTCCAAGGCTAAGCACGAGCGCACGTTTCCCTTCACTCCCGGCGGTCGCAAAAACTTCTGCACCTGCGTTGAGCGCCAGTTGCATGGCCGCGAGACCCACGCCGCCGGCTGCCGCATGAATCAATACTTTCTCTCCACTTTGAATCCGGGCCAGATGATGCAATGCATAGTGCGCAGTGAGAAACGTGACCGGAAGTGTTGCGGCGTCTTCAAAGGAAAGGCCTTGAGGCTTTTTCACCACGCATGAAGTGGAAATTGTTTGGAATTTCGAAAAACTTCCCGGCGCAATCGCAATCACATCCTCTCCGACTTGGAAGTCTCTGATTCCTGCACCTACGGCCACAATGCGTCCAGAACACTCATCTCCCAACAATTCATCGCCAGGCTCTTCGATTGGGTAAATTCCCAGGGCTTTCATCACATCCCGAAAATTCAAGCCGGCGGCCAACACCTCGACTTCGATTTCTCCCGGGCCCGGAGCGCGCCTTGGCAGCGCACAAAACGTGAGTTGGTCGAGCACCCCGGGTTTGACGGCTTCCAGTCGGTATGAGGTGGCATCACCGCTGGAAAATCTCGGGGTGGGGGTCATTTTTGCAAAGCGCGGAGCCATGCGTTTTTGGCCTCGAAGAGCGACCTCCTGTTCGCCGCCGGATTGAAGTTCCTCAATCAAGTCTTCAAGGGCCACCGCCGAATCCCCCATTTTCTCAATTCCCTCCATTCCGACATCGATCAAACGGCATTCGAGTTTCTGGAGTTCATTCATCACGACCCGCGCCAACCCGGCCACCGCTCCAGAAACCGGAGAGGCCGTTTGGTTTTCCACAGGATGTGCGGCCTGGGTCACAATGCAAAGTCTCATCGGGCTGATTTGGGCTTCAAGAATTTGGGCGACCTTCAACAGCTTCAAACATTCCTCCCCGGCCCTTTGTGCGTCTTCTCCTCTTTCAGCAAAAAATGCGATTTGGGAAACCTGTTCGGGGGCTGCCAGGAGCTTCTCAAACCCGGAAATCTCTGTTGCGAGCACGTAGGAAATTTCCTGTTTCCCGAATGCGCCTGCCACCGCCCGTGCCATCGTCTGCTCACCTCCAAAGAGGAGCCAGCGACCGGTCTCCCCGCTTCCGGATTTCTCAATTTCCCTCCAACCCATCTCATAAAAGCAGTCGCCCAATACCCCGGTCTTCGCAGTTTGCCTCTCAATCGCCTTACAACTAAAGTCATTGATTTCTGCAAGCACGTTCCCACCGCCATCCAAAAGACGGATCTGCGCAGTGACTTCTCCGGCAGAAAACGTCTTGAGTTGGACATGACTCCAGAGTTTGCCGTTCGCCGGCGCAAAAACCCTCACCCTGCCAATGCGGGCTGGCAGGAACAGCCCGCGTTCACTTTCCTTGGCGGTTAATGTGGACAGCAGTGTTTGGAAACAGGAATCCAGAAGAGCCGGATGAAAAATATACCCCTCTGTCCGCAGGGAATCATCAGCGACGATTTCAGCAAGGGCCTCGCCATCCCGCCGGAAAACCCGGGAGATGCCATGGAAGGATGGACCGAATTGGAATCCGCTTTTTTCGAACTCCTCATAACATGCAGCTCCGGTTCGTTCACAGGTGCAGCGGGCCAGAATTTCCTCAAGCGAGACTGGATTTGCCACTTTGGAAGTTTCTTCGCGAAACCGACCTCTGCAATGTGCGGTCCATGACTGAGCGGAATTCGCACTGATTGTAAAACTCCCTCC
>JBGSVX010000695.1:0-4986 GCA_041752795.1 Terrimicrobiaceae bacterium | reverse complement strand
CGCGAGGAACTTAATATGGGGGGCTTGCGGATTTTTACGACCATTGACCCCGTTTTGCAAATGGCCGCAGAAACTGCGATGGCCACACGCCTCCGTGAAGTCGAGTCGCGTCCCGGATACCCCCACAAATCCAAAACCTCTTTCAGCAAAGCGGATCTTGCTGAAGAAACCACGACCCCCTACCTCGAAGGCGCGGCGATTGCCATGGAGAATTCCACCGGTGCCATTCGTGCCATCGTTGGAGGGCGCGACCTCCAAGCCAGTCGCTTCAATCGAGCCATCTATGGCCACCGCCAGATCGGGTCTTCCATCAAACCTTTTGTCTATGCACAGGCCTTTGCCAGTGGCCTCTCGCCCAAGGAAAAAATCAGCGACAACCGGATCGCCTCCGGCGACCTCCCCTCCAAATTTGGTCGCTACGATCCCGCCAACTCCGACAACACGTACCGCGGGGACCTCCCGGCGTCCGATGGGCTGATTTATTCCCGGAATACCATGACCGTTCGCATTGGCGTCAAAACCGGGCTGGACCAAATTGCGGAAAAAATTCAATTGGCCGGAATAGCGCAGGACCCGCCCCGGTTTCCAGCGCTTTGTCTTGGGGCTTTTGAATCCAATTTGAAAGATCTCACGGCGGCTTACACCGCCTTCCCCAATGGCGGACTCAAAGCACAACCCTTCCTCATCGACCGCGTCCTCGACGATCAGGGCAACATCCTCTACCGGGCAACCAAGGGGCAAATCCGCATCTTCCCGAAGGAGGTTGCGTCTCTGACAGCCTCAATCATGGAAGATGTGCTTAGCAAAGGAACCGGGGCCTCGGCCGGGCGACTCGGCTACCGGAAATACGGTGCGGGCAAAACAGGAACCACGAACAGTTACCGAGATGCCTGGTTTTTTGGTTTTGATAAAACCATGACCTGTGGGGTGTGGGTCGGATTTGATACTCCCAAGACGATTCTACCGGGGGGATCCGGCGCGAATCTTGCTCTGCCCATCTGGGTGGACATCATGCGCTGACTTCCAATTTTTTATATGTTGCGGGATATTCCATTGACAAAAACCGATCATTAACGATCTTAACCTTCATCATGAACTCCCAGAAAAGCGAGGGCTCAGACCTCGTTAAGAACTCGGTCCTCTACAAAGAATTTCTTGCTGAGAGAGAGGAAATCTTGCGTCACAAATGGATTGAAAGCGAGAAAGTCGGACATGATATTGGATTTGAGCGGGCCTTGCTGGACTGGATCGTGAGGTATCGGTCCGGCTGGCGGGATCAGAGAGGCAAGGCCCCCCGATTGGAAAAGCGGTAACCACTCCGGTTTCCTTTAATGCCGCACCGAGAGGCGGCGAAGGAAGATGAGCGAAATCACACCACCTAAAATCACCCTGGCGATGGATGCGGAGGCAATCCGCAAAGCGGTCCGTCGCATTGCTCATGAAATCATTGAGCGAAATGCCGAGATCTCGCGGCTTGTGATTGCAGGCATTCCCACGCGAGGTGTTGAGTTGGCGCGTCGCATTGTGGGTTACATTCAAGAAATTGAAGGCGTTGCGCCAGAAATGGGAATTGTGGATGTGTCGATGCACCGCGACGATTTGTCAACACGCGGCCGGTTCACCACAGTTGAAACCACGCACTTGCCGATTGATTTGGATGGCCGTCCATTTGTCTTGGTGGATGATGTCCTGTTCACTGGTAGGAGTTGCCGGGCGGCGTTGGATGCCATCGCGTCCTTTGGCCGTCCTTCGTGCATCCAATACGCCGTACTCGTGGACCGCGGGCATCGCGAGTTGCCGATCCGTGCCGATTATGTCGGCAAAAATCTTCCGACCGAACATTCCGAAAAAATCCGGGTGCGTTTTGAAAATATGGATGGAGTTCCTGATAGTGTGAACCTTGTGACCCCACCACCATCTTCCTCCGCCCAATGAAAACCTGGATTCACAAAGATCTCTTGAGTCTGGAGGAACTCTCTTCCGCGGAACTGACCCTTGCCTTGGACACTGCGCGCGCATTCAAGGGGGTCGGAGAGCGAAGCCTGAAAAAAGTTCCCGCCCTTCGGGGAAAGACACTGGTCAATTTTTTTGTCGAACCCAGCACGAGAACCCGGACGTCCTTTGAGCTCGCAGCCATGCGGCTCAGTGCGGACGTGGTTAACATCGAGGCCACCGCCTCCAGTTTGAAAAAAGGAGAGAGCCTGAAAGACACCGCGCTTAATTTGGAAGCACTCCGTGCGGACATCATCGTCCTGCGTCACAGCTCGGCCGGTTCCTGCCAATTCCTTGCGAGTCGAGTCTCGGCCAGCATCATCAATGCCGGCGATGGAGCCCACGAACATCCAACGCAAGGCCTGCTTGATGTTTTCACCATGAGGGAAAAACTGGGGCGCATCGAAGGCCTCAAGGTGGCGATTGTTGGTGACATTTTATTCAGCCGGGTGGCCCGATCCAACATCGCAGCTCTCACCAAACTCGGTGCCGAGGTCACGCTTGTCGGTCCGACAACCCTCGTTCCCGAAGTATTCACGAAGCTGGGAGTGAAGGTGGTTCATCATATTGATGACATCATTGAAACTGCCGACGTGATCAACCTCCTGCGCATCCAGCATGAACGTCAGCGCAGAGAATATTTTCCCGGACTGGGAGAATACATTTCTTTGTTTGGGCTGACCAAAGCGCGTGCCGAGCGGCTCAAACCCGCCTGCCTGATCATGCATCCCGGTCCGATCAACCGGGGCGTCGAAATTGACAGCGACGTGGCGGATGGTTCACGCAGCGTGATTCTTGATCAAGTGACCAATGGTCTTGCCGTGCGCATGGGTGTGCTTTACCTCTGCGCCGGAGGGGCCGGCCTTCCCACAGATTCCCAATCATGACACCCCGCGAATCCTGCCTAACCCTGCCTGCTGAAGGAGTCCTTTGCATCCACAACGGACGGGTAATCGACCCGGCCAACGGGGTGGATCAAATCCGGGATCTTTGGGTGCAGGACGGTCGGATCGCAACTCCTGATTTTCAGCCCCCTGCCGGAAGCATTGAAGAAATTGATGCCACCGGGTTGGTCGTGTCACCTGGGCTGGTGGATATCCACGTTCATTTTCGGGAACCGGGCCAATCTCACAAAGAGACCATTGCTTCTGGTTCCCGTGCTGCGGCAGCCGGAGGATTTACCAGTGTGGTCTGCATGCCCAACACCACGCCGACTGCGGACAGTGCCGGAACGATTGCTCTCATCCGGGACAAAGCCACACGAGGAGCAGTGATTAATGTGTTCTGCTCCGGGGCGATCACAAAAGGCCTGCAAGGCGAGGAACTCGCACCATATGGTTCAATGGTCGGTGCCGGGATTGTGGCCATCACTGATGATGGCCGCTGTGTGCAGAATCATGAGGTCATGCGGCGTGCGGTCGAATACGCGCGCATGTTTGGACTAACCGTAATGGACCATTGCCAGGACGAAAGTCTCACGGCGGGTGCCGTCATGCACGAAGGCGAGTGGAGCCTGCGTTTGGGGCTGCCCGGGTGGCCGCGCATCGGGGAAGAACTCATTGTGGCGCGAAACATCCTGCTCGCCGAACTCTGCGACTCGCCGATCCATTGTCAGCACATCAGTTCCTGCGGGAGTGTGCGCCTCCTCCGGGAAGCCAAATCGCGCGGCGTAAAAATCTCAGGAGAAGTGTGTCCTCATCATGTCTGGTTCACGGACGAGCGGTTGCGTGGATTTGATTCCAATTTTAAAATGAACCCGCCTCTCCGGAGTGATCGTGATGTTGAGGCCATTTTGGAGGGGTTGGCGGATGGCACGCTCGATATCCTGTGCAGTGACCATGCTCCACATTCCTTCTACGAAAAAGAAGTGGAACTCGATCATGCCCCCTTTGGAATCACAGGCCTTGAAACCGAATTTGCAGCGTTTTGTGATTTGCTTGTGCATCGGCGCAAGGTCGTGCCGCTTGAGCGGGTGATTGCGATGTTCACCTGCAACCCGGCAAAATTGCTTGGTCTCGACCGGGGCACTCTCTCCGCCGGATCCCCCGCGGATATCACGATCATTGACCCGGCGAGGGAATGGGTTTTCGACAAAAAGTTGTCAGCCTCCCAATCCCAGAACACGCCATTTGATGGGGAACATTTCAAGGGGCGTGCCGTGCGGACCATTGTCTCCGGCCGCACGGTTTGGACCGCCCCGTGAGCCGACCATCACCGTTCAAGCTGCTGACGACCGATCCCGCCTCGCAAGCAAGGGCCGGGATTCTCCACACGCGCCGCGGGCCTATTGAAACTCCCGTCTTCATGCCGGTTGGCACTCAGGGCTCGGTCAAAGCGGTGAGTCCCGCCGAACTCGGTGATCTTGGTGCGCAGATCATCCTTGGAAACACGTACCATCTTCACGTGCGACCCGGAGATGAACTCATTGCCGAACTCGGTGGCCTTCACAAATTTATTTCATGGGACAAACCGATCCTCACGGATAGTGGTGGATTTCAGGTTTTTTCTTTGGCCAAACTTCGAAAAATCACGCCGGACGGAGTTCATTTTCAAAACCACATTGATGGCACACCGACCTTCATCGGCCCCGAGCAGTCGATGCAAATTCAGCGCAATCTCGGGTCGGACATTGTGATGGCCTTTGATGAATGCCCTCCGCATCCGTGCTCTTATGATGATGCCGCCAAGAGTCTTGATCTCACACTGAACTGGGAAAAACGCTCGATCGATTGGTGGGCTCCCGTGGAAGGTTCGGAACGCCCCCTCGTCTTTGGCATCGTCCAGGGCTCGTCCCATGCGGATCTGCGTGAACGAAGCGCAAGGGAATTGGCTGTCATGGATTTTGATGGATTTGCGGTGGGCGGAGTCAGCGTTGGCGAACCCGAGCCTGAAATGTTTGCCGCCATCGAAGCCTCGGTTCCCTTTCTGCCTGAACACCGGAGCCGTTATGCCATGGGCCTCGGAACTCCACCACAAATGGTCGAAATGGTCGCG
>JBGSVX010000694.1:0-2189 GCA_041752795.1 Terrimicrobiaceae bacterium | reverse complement strand
TGTCTGTCAGTCTCTGCTAACCCCGGAGGCCCTTTCCGACCCTCGATTTGTCATTGCCAAGTCCTGTCCAGCTTGTTTCCAAGATCCTTCGATCTCACGGCAGGAAGAGATTGCCCGTCGGGAGGCAATCCTGAAAAGATTGACGGACCCCCTCCCCGGCAGTCTTCCTTATGAGCATCGGCGGCCGGTTATTGTGCCTCCAGAGTTTCACGAATCCACCCTCTTGGATTTTCTGGCCGCTGTGTTTCCAAGGCTCTCACGGGCGGAGTGGAAATCTCTCTGTGATGAGGGTCAGTTCACCAACGCCGAGAACGAGCCCATTGCTGCAGGCCATCAGGTTTTTCAAGGTGACCGTTACATCCAACACACACCTGCACATTTGGAGCCGCCGGTCTGTGCGGATATTCGAATCCTTCACGAGGATGAGGCTCTGGTTGTGGTCAACAAGCCTGCTCCCCTCCCCATGCACCCCTGCGGTCGTTTTTACAAAAACACACTGCAATGGATTTTGGGCGAAGCCTACAAACCTCATTCCCTGCGCCCGGCCCACCGCTTGGATGCCCAGACCACAGGGGTCTCCATCTGGACCCGCTCGCGGCATTTCGCCCGCCTTGTTCAAGGCCAGTTCTCGGAAAACGTAATCCGGAAATTCTATTTGGCCCGTGTCCATGGCGAACCCCTGCATGCGGAGTTTTCATGTGATGCACCGATTGCTCCTGAACCCGGCCCTTCGGGTTATCGACGGGCAGAACCGGATGGACAGAACGCCAGAACCAACTTCCGCGTTTTGAAACGATTTGGTGATGGCACCTCACTTCTTGAGGCCGTTCCTGTCACCGGACGAACCAATCAAATCCGCATCCACCTCCAAACGCTGGGATTTCCCATTTGCGGAGATCCGGTCTATGCGAATCAATCACTCTCTGAAGAAGCCCTCCTCGGCAGCAACTCCCCAACCTGCCTGCACTCCCACCGCATCTCACTCATTCACCCCATCCATCACTCCGAGATCAACTTTGAGGCCGCGCCACCGGATTGGGCAGAGGTCTGATCATAGCGGTGAAACGGTCGTTCGTCCCTATCACCGCACTCCAAAAGAGCCTTCTGCCCAAGCAAAGTGATGCGAAGCATCTTTGGGACTGCGGCGATAGCGTAAGCGTTTCGCCGCTTTTCTGTGCATGGCTGCCGGAACGCCACGCCTTCACACCTCAAAATACCACTTTCCCAATCCCCTGCCTCGTGCAAGATGATTGGTAGTGATTGAGTCTCACGCGAACATCTTCATGACCGGCGCTTGGAAGCGACTGCATCAATTATCGGAAACCGGGAAGTCCAATTTCCTTTCCTCTTCGTATCCTGCCAAATGAATTTCCGCAGCCTGATTTTTAAAATTTTGACCCCGATGAAGTCCGGGGCCTTGGAAATGACGCTGCCGGATGGCACCGTTTGGCGATTTGGTGGCTTGCGCAGGGACCCACTCGCCAGGATTTGCATATCGGATGAGAACTTTTTCCGGCGCGTGGTGCTGTTTGGTCCGATTGGTTTTGCCGAAAGTCACATGGCGGGCGAATGGGACTCCCCGGACCTGACCACCGTCATCGCATTTTTCATCGCCAATGCGGCGGAATCAGCCGCCATGAAAACACGTCATGGTCGAATAAAAGCCCCGCTCGATCTTCTGGCGATTTACAACAAATTCCTGCACTCCAGACGTCCAAACAGTTTGGACAAAAGCCGTCAAAACATCAGCGAGCACTATGACTTGAGCAATGAGTTTTTTGCTCTGTGGCTGGATGAGTCGATGACCTATTCCAGTGCGCTTTTTGAGCCATCGAACCTTTCGCTGAAGGACGCACAAATCCAAAAATACGATGCCCTTTGCCGCAAGCTGCGTCTCGCTCCCACGGACAGAGTTCTTGAAATTGGCACCGGTTGGGGTGGTTTCAGTCTGCACGCCGCGTCAACCTACGGATGCAGCGTGGTGACAGCAACTATTTCCGCCGAGCAGCACAAGGAGGCCACCAAGCGGGTGCACGAAGCCGGCTTATCGAACCGCATTGAAGTCAAACTCGAGGACTACCGGCATTTGAGCGGTCAGTTCGACAAAATTGCTTCGATTGAAATGCTGGAGGCCGTGGGAGACAAATACGTGGACGGGTATTTTGAGCAATGTTCCCGCCTGTTGAAAC
>JBGSVX010000693.1:0-5807 GCA_041752795.1 Terrimicrobiaceae bacterium | reverse complement strand
GAAAGTGTCAATCGGGGACGTTGGATAAAGGCGGCGGAATCGGCGTTCCAAAAAATCCATCGCCTCGGGAGGAAGGCAACTCTTCAAGTTGCCTCCCAGCTCAATCCCATCATTGTGAAATGTCCGGCGGAAGGCGTCATTCGAAAACTGTAGCTGATATTCCGTATCAAACCTGCAAATGGCCTCTGTCTGGTCTTCCACGACATGACGGTATTGGGACTGTGCTTTTTCAAGAAGGACTGCCAAGCCCTCAATGCGACGCGCGAGCAGCCCGAGTTCATCATCCCCGGCAAACTCCAGCTTAACTGGCAAAGCGCCTTTGGCTTCTTCGGCCTCAACTTGGCGCGTCAGTTCATGAATGCGTGCCAGAATGGTTCGATCCAGAAGGAACCACACCGCGACAAAAAGCACTCCGCCTGCCAGTGCAAGGACTGTAAGGAAAATGCGCACGCTGGCCTGGGCTCCCTCCTCCAGAGGGCGACCCTGGGTCAGAGTCACCACCCCCAAGACCGGTCCGCCCAGCCCTCTCAAGACAAAAGAGCCAGAAATTTCGTCCTCAGAAACTTCGGAGACGGCAATTTCATTTTTTGAGAGCATCGTGACCACGTCCTCGCTGCCGGCCGCGCCGATGGTCATACCACTCAGAGTTTGAAATCGGATTTTTCCACCCAACAGGCTCTCTAGAAAGGTCAGTGGCTTGTCATCAAAAAAGCGACCGACGACAACTTGACTCCCCTGGGGAAAACGAGGCGGGGCAGATTTCCATGCGATCCCAACCAACTGCTCACTCAGGGAAGCATAGGAGGATCGATTCTCCTTACTGGAGGCCATGCTCAAATTGCCGAGAGGATCGAACTGCTTTTTGGTGACGAGTTCCTCCAACCCTGGGCGGATAACGATTTCGAGAAGCGCTCCATGAGATTCATAGACTGCTGCAAAATCCAGTGTCAGCCCTTCCAATTGCGCTGCATCTGGCAGCCCGGATGGGCCGGCTTCGCGGGCTCGCGGCTCTGCAAGCCAGTCAGTGAGGGAGGCCTCTACTCCCTGAAGTTCCCGCTCAAGCATCATCTGCAAGCGCTCTGCCGAGACGCGCATTTCCCTGCGTTCTGTCGCACGAAACTCCCTCACAATAATGGCTTGTGTGAAGGAAACCACACCGAGCCCCAGAAGGAAGGACATCGCCACATAAATGGCGAGGGCTTTGGAATAGACCGTCTGCCTGCTGAGTTTCACCTCGCAGGAGCGCTTGCTGCCGCTGGTTTCTGCTTGGGAAGGATGACCTTGCTCAAATTGAAGATCGGGCCATAGATGGCATACACCAAACTCCCCACGATGATGCCCATGATCACAAGGACAAAGGGTTCGAGGATCTTGTCGATTTGACTTGCGATGGCGTCCAAATCTTCTTCGTAGTCGGAAGCAATCTCATCCAACATCTCGTTGACGCCTCCGGTTTCCCCGGCCATTTGCACCACGGCGGCTACCATTCGCCCGTCCGCACCAAGGCGGTAGGACTCCATCAGAAAACTTTCCGGAAGGGAGAGCCCCTCCACAATGTGATCTCGGACCTTGAGAAAGAAGCGCTCGAACTCAATGTGATTACAACTCTTGGAGGTGATTTCCAAAGCCGTCACAATGCGCACATTCGAGTGGAGGAGGAGAGCCAGGGTGCGGAAACTGACCATTGCTGCCGTTTTTCGGATGATGGTTCCGATGGAGGGCATTCGGGTCAGGGCAATCTGAACTGACGGGGTTCGATAGATTTTGGACCAATATTTCAGAATGAGGTAAACCGCCCCGATGGGAATCACCACGAGGTAGGGTTGTGCCATCATGACCTTCGAAAATCCAATCATAACTTGGGTGGCAAAAGGCAGTTCCGCACCCATGGCTGCGTAGAGTTTTGAGATCGCAGGAATGAGAGTGAACGCCATGATGATGACCACGGCCACTGCCAGCACGAGCACGATGGCAGGGTAGATCATCCCAGATTTCAGCTTGCGTAAAATTCGCAGGGACTTCTGGCGGCCGTTCGTGATCTGTTTGAAAACCTCATGAATCTGACCGCTTTCCTCACCGGCATGAATCAGCGCAATCACATCATTTGGGAAAATGTTGGGATGGGCGGCGAAGGAATCACTGAGGCGCTCTCCGGCCATCACCCTTGAGGAAATGTCGGCCACTGCTCCGCGGAAGGCTGGAGATTTGAGCCGGGGAGCAATCAATTCCAGGCACTTGGCAGTAGAAATGTTTCGCTCCAAACAGCGGGCGAATCCTGAGAAAAACCCAACCATTTCGTCAAGGCTCGGCTTTTTGCTGGTGGCCCGGTGAATGGTCTCATCCACTCCGGTGATATCCGTGATCGAGGCGCTCTCATTCGGAGCCTTGCCGGCACCAAGAACCGCTTTTGCGTCTTCGTCCGTATCGACAACGACCTCCATGTTTTTGTTCGTATAAATGTTTGTGAGAACAACTTTTTTTAACATGGTGGCGAAGGGGTTGTTTGATGGTTCAGAAATGAAAAATACAAGGAACCTGAAGCTGTGCGATTGTCCTTCTTTGTGGGACACGTGTCAATCGCACGGTACCGGCTTTGAAACCTTTGTGTCCGGTCATTACAGGCTTTGGGGTTCCATGATCTGTGGGGCAAGGTTGCCGATAAACTTGGTGAGGTTGCCTTCGACCGTTTCCTCGCTGAGGCCATCCGGGGTCAGACCATGAAGAATCGGGGCGCTCACAACGACGTAGGCCCAGCGGTGGTTCGTGTTGTGAAAGAGGAGATCGAAGTTGGTTTTGAGGAGTCGGACCACGTGATGTGGGGTGGTCGTTCCTTTGCCGACAAACCAATAATAGAAAAGGCTTTTAAGCTCCCGGGTCTCGCCATTGCCTGTGCTGATCGGGCGGCTAATGGTGAGTTTCATGACCTCCAGCGGCTTGTGACCAGTAACGGGCACGGGAACAACGGCGCTGCTCTTGAGTACCCAGCCCTGACCGGGGAGGCAGATTTCCGGTCGGTGAATACTGCGTTTTTCGCCTCCTGCAAGAACGATCTGACAATTGATCGTATTGCCCGAACCATTGGAATAGACTTTCTTTGCAAACTCCGTGTCCGCAGGCAGAATGGTTTTTTCAGATTCGGAAACGGGTTGGTCCTCCCCGGTGTAACCATCCAGAGAATCCGGAAGTTTCATGGAGATGGCCGCTTCAGATTTTCCAGTCTCCGGACTCAACACCAAGGCAGCAAAAATGGTGGCTCCAGCGAGCGCCAGGACAATGACTCCCCGGAGGATATTCGGCATGGGATGCTTCGTTTCGCAGGTCAGTTCGTTCATCACGCGAATAACATACACAAGTTATCCGGGAAAACCAGAGTTCGAAAATACTCAGTGTGAGAAACGGATCATTGCGGCTGTGAGGCAAATCACCAAAAGCAGAAGCGCAACACAGGCCGGAGCCCATTTTTTTAAAATCTCGTCAACGTGGGCCATCACAAAAGAAAGCCCGGAGGCCATCATCTTCGGAGTTGCACCCCATGAAAAAATATCCCCGCAGGGAACGCCCGGGAGCTTTCGCGATTTGAGGAACAGGAAGAACAGGATTCCGAGCAGGATCGGCCAAAGGGTTTTCCACATGGTCATGGGAGCAAATACTTCAGGCGGAGATTCCATGCCCGACAATGGAAAGAGGGCCCATGGAAGGAGGATGCAGGCGAGGGCCACAGCGAGCCATGGAAGCATCATGCCGGCAGGAGCGGCTTTTTCTGGTTGGGAATGATGCGCTGTGAGGGTCTTCTTCAGGAAGTGGAGCATGAGAGCCGCTGTGCCTGCTGCGGAGAGCGAAGCCAGGACTGCCTCCAGCCCATAACCCATGGGGGTCTTTGAACCTAGTTTGGCCAGAGCTCCTCCGGTCAGGGGAAGACCCGCAAGCCCCAGACCAACAACCAGCCCCGGCCACCGAACGAGACCCAAATTTTTGGTTCCACATTCCATAGCCACACCCACAGCGAGAAATAGGCCGCCTTTGACAAGGACATGATGTGCGGCATAGAAAGCTGCGAGAGGAATCACGCCGGGATCACCGGTGGCGAGGCCGGTTCCAATCAGCGCCGCAAGGAATCCCATCTGGCTCACGCTGGAATAAGCCAGCACGGATTTGGGATTCTTTTGGGTGAGACCCACCGCCACACCAAAAAAGGCGCCGGCCAAACCAACCCAGATCAGCACATTCCCCCAAGCAGGCAGAGGCACCTCCATCGGCAAAAATCTCAGCATTCCCAAAACGCCTGCTTTGACGGCGGCCCCGCTCATCACAGCGGCTGCCGGAATCGGAGCGGACGTGTAAGCCGGCGGCATCCAAAAATGCATGGGCAGCAGTGCCATTTTCATTCCAAATCCGAGTAACACCAACACCAGAACAATCGGTAGCATCGGACTGCTTGGCAGCAAGCTCACCACCTCCGAAATATCCGAGTTTCCCGGTGGGGTCAGGCCAGCCAAAATCACAAAGGCCAGGAGAAGGAGATTCTCCCCCAGCAAGGCAAAGCCCATATAGACGGCCCCCGCTTTTTTTGCAAAGGGGGTGCCATCGGTGATAACAAAAATATAAGCGGGAAGACTCACCAACGCGTAAAACACCAAAAAGCCCATGAGGTTGGACGTAAGAAAAATTCCAAGGCTGCCGGTCAGCGTGGCAAGCCAGCAGGTCACAAACCCATTTTTCATGGCAGTTTTCCGGAACCACGCTGGCGAGTAAATTCCTGCGGCAATCCAGAGCAGGGAGGCCGCAATCAGTAAGATCCGCCCGGTCTGGTCAATGCCCAAAGAAATTTGGAATGCTGAATCCAGCACAGAAAGTGAAGTTCCCTCATGAGCCAAAATTCCGGCAATCAAGGCAGGAACCGGCCCGCACCATAATAAGCCGCCCACGCGTTTTCTCACGGAACCAAACATGCACCCCAGAAGCATCAGCCCTGGCCAAACGACGGCTGCCAAAATCAAAACTTGAGAAATCATCGCACTGAAACCTCCGAGTAATGGGGGCGCCCGATTTTCAGGATTTCCATGGGCCAACCAGGAAACATTCCCAGCAGAAGCGCGGCAATCGCCAAGGCCAGCACGGCCATCTCACGCGATTTGGAAATGGAATTCACCGGTAGACCGGATTTTTCGGGCACCGCGAAGATCGGAACCACTGCCCGGTACATATACCCTCCTGCGAGCAACCCCCCCACCAAAATCACACCCGCCCACCACCAATGACCAGACTCCATGGACGCGGAAACCAACAACCATTTGGCAAAAAATCCACCCGTTGGCGGCACTCCCACCAAGGAAGCTGCTGCGAGCACAAACGCAAACGCTGTGACTGGCATCACCCTCGCAATTCCGCCGAGCCCCTGCAGACGGTCATTGCCAAGCACTTCGGCCATCAGGCCCGCAGCCATGAACATTGATGCTTTGGCAAAGGCATGTGCCATGGCTTGAAACATGCCCCCCGCCAACGCGAGCTCGGATGCCAAACTCCCGGGACCGGACGACGCCATCGGAAACATCAAAAAGAGGTAACCAATCTGGGCCACCGTGGAATACGCAATGAGTAGTTTAAGCCGGACCTGACGGATGGCCATCACGCCTCCCACCACAATGGCTCCGGCTCCCATCGCTCCGAGAATCTGACCGGCCCCGATGCCAGTAAGTCCGGGAGCCAGGTCGAACCAGAGCCGCAGGGTCAGGAAAAATGAGCCTTTAACGACCAGTGCGGAAAGGAGCGCGCTAGCCGCCGGCGGGGCGCCCGAGTGTGCGGGCGGC
>JBGSVX010000692.1:0-5599 GCA_041752795.1 Terrimicrobiaceae bacterium | reverse complement strand
GACCAACAGAGAACATTCCGCCGTGCCCTTGGTCCAACGGATGGATTGTCCATTCACCACTTCGGGAGGATGCCAGCCTGCACCAAGGCGGGTCTCTGAAGAGAGTTGACCTGGTAGCAGGACATGAGATCGAACCTTATGGAACACCATGGAGGAGCCTTCAGAGTAAAGAATTGGAGCAAGCGACGGCGCAATGTCCTCTGCCTCGATGAGCCCGCGTTCAAAAAGTTCTGAGTCGCTGAGGGTTCGATGTTTTTGGATTTCAGAGCGCGCCCGAAGTGCAGAAGGCAGATAAAAAATATTCCAAAAAATTACGGCGGCCATCTGGGACCAATCCCTCTCGCGGGTCCAAATTTCAAGATGCCCGAGCAGTGCCCGCTTCAAATTTTTCCATTCATAACACTTGATGAGCGTGCGAATCAGATGCCTGTGGCCCATTCGAAATTTCCAGCGATTGGTCCGAAGTTTGCGGGTCGTCGCACTTCCGTGGTGAAGAATGATCGAGTCCGAAACGGCAACCACCCGCTTTCCGGAAAGCCAGATCCTCCACCCAAGATCCACATCCTCGTAATACATGAACATCTTGGAATCGAATCCGCCGAGTTTTTCGAACTCTTGGCGACGCACGATCATCGCGGCTCCTGTTGGTGCAATGGTGTCCCACAGCCGGGGAACCTCCGGCGCGGTTCCAATAGGGATTCTCACATCCCGCTCACGTGCGAACCCAAATCGCCACACCGAAATCCCACGGCCATTGTAAAGATGCGGCTCATCGTGAAAAATCAGAGTCGAGCAGGCGGCTGCAACATCCGATTCCTCCATGGCCCGGGCGAGTGCGGACAGCCAGCCGGGGTGCACGATGGTGTCATTATTCAAAAAAACCGGAAAATGACCTCTGGCGATTTCCACGCCGCGGCGGTTTGCCTCCCCGAAGCCGGCATTAAAATTGAGCGGGAGAATCCTCACCTCGGGAAAATCCCTGGCCACAACTTCGACGCTCCCGTCGGCGGAAGCGTTGTCCACGAGGATGACTTCAAAAGTTACCCCGGTCGTCAGCCGCAGGCTCTCAAGGCAAGGAGCCAAGTGCCGCAGGCCATTAAAATTCACTAAAATCACGGAGGCCGTCGGCGAGGACTCAGAGGTGGGGGACGGACGTTCACCGAGCAAAGCAAGGCGCACGGCATGGGTCTCTGGGAGTTTTTTTTCCAACTCATGAGCAAGGGATTTGACGACGTCCGGATATTGACCCGCCACGTCCACCGACTCGCCCGGTTCATCGGAGTCATGAAACAACAAAAACTTGCCTTGCCGTTTGGTCTTTAGCCATGGCCATGAGATGTCCGGGAAGTGAAACCTCACCAACTTGAATGGGGCCCGCCGAATGGTGGCCATGCCACCCTGCATGCCGAGAGCAATGCTCACCGTATCGTTTGACTGTTCGCGGCGACCCGGCCAATTCCCGGCATTTTTTAACCCGGCGAGATCCAACATGCAGCCGCCCAGTTCGGTCAAATCCATGTGTTCCTGAAGAGGGAGGTGTTTGGCCTCTTTGGGTGGTTTGATCAGCAAGGGAATTTGAAGCACTGATTCCACGGGGTGATGGTGCTCAAAAAGCATCGGCGCTTCATTAAGGGCCTCTCCATGCGGGGACGTGAAAACCACCAGCGACGAATCCCACCTCCCCAACTGCTTCAAAAAATGGACGAATTTCCCAACTCCGGCATCAACTCCCGCAATCGAACCCGCATACATAGCCATGGGATACCGGATATCTTGCACCCCATCCAGCCAACCGAGCAGGTCGTCTTCCGAGTGCGAGAGCAGGCTTCCGAATTCCGTGACCCAAGCCAGGAGTCCGGCAGAAGCCAATCCTCGTTTCGCCCGGCATTGCAAAAGCTGTGCCTCCAACCAATCAAGAAAACGCTCCAGCGGCCAACCGCACGTAGCAGGTGTTCCAAGGGCCGGCAGGTGAGCCGTAAAATCCGGTCCGCTCCCGGACCTTCCCCGAAATACCCGAAGGGATTCCTCGAGTCGGTTCAGGAGAGACGAAGGGAAAATCGACTGGCTGAGGAACTCCCTGGCCTGATCAAGGTCCAGACTGGTTTCCACCGCCCGGATGCCCCGTACATTTTCGGGATGGAATGGCAACGATGGGTCGCCCAGCCAGAATCTATCAGCATGCACGCTCTTGGGCATGGCTGGCGGGTGAGGCTCAAACAGATGCAACCACACAAAGATGGGCCGGTTATCCTTTCGATTTTTTATTCGCTCCATGACCCGGCGGAGAGTGATCTCCGAAGATTGGGCCGGATTGCCAAGACAAGGGATTGTTTCATCAAAGCGCGAGGCAATCCCAACATCAACCAAACCAAGTTCATTTTCGCTGGGTGCAAAAATCGTGTGATATCCATCCCGTGAAAAATGCTCCGGGAGTGAAGGCATCTCCGCTGGGAACTCACCCCACTCGGAGATCACCCCGGTTTCATGTGGCATCCGCCCAGTGAGCAGGCTCACAAACGAACCGAGGGTCGTGTCTGATTGCGACCTCGCATCCAAAATCCGCAGGCCGGAGGATGCGAGGGCATCCAGATTCGGCGTGCGGTCCATGGGGGCTCCATAACATCCCAGATGATCCCGCCTCATCGCATCGCAGGTGATCAGAAACACATCCGGTCGCTGGGAGGGGACCACGGATTGCGGCGGGACGCCCGGCCGTTTTGCGTGAAAAGTATACCGGGGATCTCCCCACCCCACCCATCCGTAACCCACTCCCTGTGCCGGTCCACGGGTCTCAAAAATTAACTGCACACTGAGGCCCTCCCATGCGCTCAAATCCACCGAACACGGGATCCAATTTCTGTCGGAGGCCTCCCGCAGATTCAATTCCTTCTCCCAAAGTGGAGTGATCGCCCCCTGACCATTCTTCAGAGAAACCCGGAAGAGCACGGGATCAGTCATTTTTTCCCACACTGAAGGTTTGGCACCAATGAACGTTTCAAGCCGGGCGGCTTGACCCATTTGAATGGCCGGCCAAATAATGTGAGAGGGCGGATGGGCAAAGACCGTGTCTCTGCTCACCCGGCCAATCACAAACGTCTGCACCTGCACGTGGGATTGCAGTGCGGCGACCGTTGCAGATTCCAGCAAATCAATGAGGTGCACGTCATGCCTTGGCCCTTTGAGCGCAAGGGACTCGTAGATTTCAGAACATTGACGGAAAAATTGCTCGGTGGTCGGGATGGTTTCGGGATTGGGCCGGGGAAGTTCCGTGGCAGAGGAAATTCTGGAAAACCAGCCCGCCCACGCGTCAACATCCCCGGCTGGAAGTGCCCAACCGGAGGATTCGTCCACCATTCCGGAAAGCGTTCCAATGTCAGACACCGCGACAGGAACTCCACTTGCAAGAGCAGCTTTAACCACAAACGGCCCATTTTCATAACCCAGCGAAGGATGCACCAAAACATCGGCGCGTGAGTAGGCATCACGGACCTCCACGGTTGATTGCTGCCCACATAGTTTCACTCGGGAATCGTTGCCGGCAAGGAGCGAAACCGCGCTGTTGTAATCTGGTTCATTGCCGGGCGAACCGATCACCACTAGCTCGATGGCGGCTTCAGGAACCCGCTTCATGGCTTCCAGAAGGATATGGAGACCTTTCTGAGGAACCAGGTTACCAATAAAAAGCACCTGCTTGGGACGCAAAGGAACAAGAGGTTCGGTGAGACGAACCCGCGCGATTTCCTCCGGCTCCGCTCCGTGCTGACAGACCTCCAGTCGTTCGGGAGGAAATCCATGACGAGCAAATTCCCGGCGCTGAAATTCATTGAGCAGAATGAGACGGTCCGCCGCAAGCAAGGCCGCAGTGATGAATTCCTTGCGATGAGAGAGCGCCAGCACATCGCTTCGGAATGGCGTCGCATCAGAGGATTTCTCAGCACGGCGGGCCATGTCCGAAAGCTCCACTTCACCGGTCTCCTTGCCGAGGTCCGCAAACCCATGGGTCGCCATCGCGCACTGCAAACAGCGATAGGCGTGATCTGGACCGGTGACGCAAAGCGAGTGGTCGGCTTTGAGCAAGGTATGCCGCAAACAAACCGGCCAGTAGTCCGCAGGCGTGACCACAACCGGAAATCCCTCAAGTTTCAACCGTGGCACAATCGAAGCGCCGAGTTTCATCAAACTGACAGCATGAATGACGTCCGGCCCAAAATCCTGTGCGATATTACTGACCCATTCCGCGATCAATCCATTGTCGTATTCGGCCCGTGCGGGAAAGGGGGCGCAGGACAAATTATAATGGATCTCCCAGAGCGGAACGCCTTCCCACTCGGTCAACTTTGGCCCAAATTCCTCGCGCTGCGCGAAAGGCGATTCAACATACGTCACCACACCAACTTCATGTCCCCCGGCCACCAAGCGACGAACCAAACCGCGCGCAAGAATTTCCGTGCCACCGAGATGACGCGGAAAGTATTGATGCACGGTGAACAGGACTCTCATGTTTTTCTTCGGCGCCAAGCTGCCAAATGCCATGGGAGTAAGCCAGCAAAAGCCTATTGGCAATGACACATCACGAAGCGGTCAGAGGAAAAATTTGGAAAAAAACCGGGTGGGAGCGTTGATTCCTTGGCGGGAATCTGCGAAAGGGAGAGGGTGAACGATTCGTTGGAATATCCCTTGGGACGCAAGGTGCTGCATGGCTGGGCTCTGCTCACGGCCGTGGCAACCTTCATTTTGTTATGCAGCGGAGGCCTGGTGACCTCCAAGGGCGTGGGCATGGCCGTTCCCGATTGGCCCACATCTTTTGGTTACAACATGTTTTTGTTTCCCGCCTCGTATTGGGTGGGAGGTATTTTTTATGAACACAGCCACCGCCTGATTGCCAGTGGAGTCGGCTTAATGACCGTGCTGCTTGCCGTGGCGGCCTTCATGCTGGAACGCCGTGGGTGGGTAAAAGCTTTTTCTCTCTGGCTCGTGATCGGCGTCGTCATTCAAGGCCTCTTCGGTGGACTCCGCGTCATCCTCAACAAAGACGATATCGGCATCATCCATGCCCTCACCGCCCAATCCTTTTTTTCGGCTTTGATCATTTTCTGTGTGGTGACAAGCCGGAGTTTCGTGCTTGGACGCTGGGTGGACTTTGAACCCGAGGCCGCCCCGCGACGAATTGCCATCCTCCTCACCGCGTTGCTCTTCTGTCAGTTGGCCCTTGGTGCCACCATGCGGCATGAACACATCGGTCTCGCCATTCCGGATTTCCCCTTGGCTCATGGCCGCATCCTGCCAGACACGTCGGCAGCCGGAATGGAATCCATCAACGCCATCCGCAAAGCCGAAGGCAATGTGAACCTGGAGCCCGCGTTTATCTGGGTTCACATGGCACACCGGGCCATGGCCGTGCTGATCTGTGTGGTGGTCGGAATCTTTGCGTGGCGTGTAAGGCACAGCGCAAATTCCACCCGGCGCATGTCATGGATCCTTTTGGTGATGGTGAGCTGCCAATTCCTGCTGGGAGCCTGGACGATCTGGTCCAAGAAAGCGGCTGATGTTGCGACCATACACATGGCGCTCGGTGCCCTCATGTTGGCGATGAGCGTTG
>JBGSVX010000691.1:0-2345 GCA_041752795.1 Terrimicrobiaceae bacterium | reverse complement strand
GAAAGTGTTGAAAGAATCTCGCCCAGTTAAAGAAGAGGATCTTTCGCGTATAAATAGCACTGACCCAGCAGGAATAATTGTGCTACTTGCATCGCTTTGGGTTGAGTTCAGGCGCCACTGACCATTAGCTAATTGAAAGTGCCCCAAAAATTTACCTGAGGCCTGCTCGAGAAGGCCTATTGTGTCGGCAGTAAAAACGTTCGTGCCTGGGTTCCAAGCTCCTGATAGGTTGAGTGATCCAAGCGTTGCCTCGATTGGGACGGCCAAAGTCGTTGCATATCCAGCATTTGGCATTGCTTTGAGGAGCGGCGCGATTGTTGGAACTCGACCGGTTATGGTCAAGGAAGTTGCTGGGCGACCAGACCTACGAGTGATGCTGATGGCGTCATCTGGGTAAATGTAGAGAGCGTTTCTGTTTGTTGAATTAGATTGTGTGCGCCAAAACCCTTGTCCATTTTGTGTGCTGAAAAAATAGGCATCCCATTTACCGGAAACTCGATTATAAATAGCAACAGTATCGGCGAGGAATGAACTAGTGGCTCCAGCAAGGGCGAGCGGATTCTCTGAAGTTCCATCGCCGAATATGCTTGCCAAGGTGTCACAAGGCACTATTTCAATTGTGTCATTTGTTGTTATAGAGAAACCCAAGGTTGTGAGACCAGTTGATTGAGAGGACCTGTCCGTTATAGACACATTTAGCGAATCAGCGGTGTTAGAAACCACGTGCAAGACTCTGCCGGCTTGTTCGCCACTTAAAACTCGAACCACGAATGAAGCTGGAATCGAGGAAAACTGATTTAGTGACCACGATCCACCGGAGAACGACAGGGTATCAAGTCCGACAGATGTCGGCTTTCCAGTGAAAACTGCCTCTGCGTAGAGTGGGATACTGTGGTAAGTAATGGTAGTTGCAGAAGTGGCTGGAAGGGAAACTGTCACAGCCCCCACCGGCGTGGTTGTTGCATTCTGTGCAACGGCGTTAGATGCAAGAGTAACAGCCACCAAAGAGAGGCAGCCTGCGAGATACTTTTTCATACGATTTGTAGTTTAAGAGGATTGATTAAAACCGTTTCGTGGTCTGGGGATCTGGTTGTAATTGACCCTGAATCCGGGGAATTTGCAAGGGATTTTTCCGGTTTTGGGGAAATTTTTTGTTTGGGGGGTCATGTGGCGGGGAGGTTGATAGAGGGTGGTTGCTAGAAAAGGCATTGGTTCGGGCCTGACCGTGTTGCGTGAGGATCGTTGCGTTGTTGCGTATGGTGACAGGATTTTTTGGAGATCGGAAAGAGGAAAGCAGAGACCGGAAAGAGGAATGAGGGGATTTTTGGACAGAATTTACAGAATTTACAGAATTTTGGGCATTGGGGGAATGGGCCGGAGAGCGGGAAAATCATGCTCGCTTGCAACGTAATCTCGCATTTTCCGCTTCATTCAAAAGGTTTTTATGATATCAAGGGGCCATGCCGACGATTCTGCGCGAACGGGGATACAGGTTTATGGTCTTCGTGGATGAGCCGGATGAACCCGCCCATGTGCATGTTTTCAAAGATGACAATGCGGCAAAAGTCCGCTTGGATCCGGTTCAAGTTCTTGTAAACCGCGGGTTTCGCGCTCACGATGTCACCGAATTTCTTGCGATCATCGAATCCCACAAAACCGAACTCACCAAAGAATATGAAAGAATCCATGGAGCCAAATGACCTTTTGTATCCGGACGTTCTTCGGATCCGTTTTGTTGATGGGAACATGGTCTGGGATTTTCTGGACGGGAGGTCCTGCGCAGTTCCTTTGGCTTGGTATCCCACCCTGATGCTTGCAACCCCCTCCGAGCGAGAGGACTATCATATCACGCACTATGCGGCCCACTGGCCACATCTTGATTACGACGTGGGAGCCAACGCGATCATTTGCGGTCATAGGGAGGCCGCCTTTTTTTCCCGGCGGGCATGGGAAAAATATAACGCGAAACTCTCCTCTGGAGAGTCTTTGGCTGCCTGAAAATGGGCGTGTAGAAGACTGGAAAGCGGGCTTTTCACGCCGGCTTGTCATGCAAAAGGCTCTGCGGAGGCAGAAGGCCTTGCGAAGGAGGGAAACTTTTTTTGACAGAATTTACAGAATTCAAGGTATTTGAGGGGCCCAATCCACGAGGAATCAGCGTCGTGCGGGAGCGTGGAAGCCGGGCCGTGCGGGCTTAAAACTTAATTCTTAACCTAACTTCCCCGGCGGAAGGCCTGAAGGGCCGATAAACACAGGGGGTCCGATATTTTTCGGGCTACAGCTGTGCTCCGGAGGGGAAGGCGGCCCACTTGGGAGGGGTGGCGAAGAGGGGCAGGAGTTTGAGTTTG
>JBGSVX010000690.1:0-3233 GCA_041752795.1 Terrimicrobiaceae bacterium | reverse complement strand
CCGCCCCCTCATCAAAACGCCTCGCCCTCATCGAACTCCTCGAAGAAGCCATCGACGGGGGTCACCGCACGCTCGTCTTCAGTCAATTCACAGGCACCCTGGACCTCATTGCCTCAGACCTCGAAGCCCTCGGAATCCGCTTCACCCGCCTAGATGGCTCAACACGCAACCGTCAGGAAATCGTGGACCAGTTTCAAAATGACCCCACCCTGCCGGTTTTCCTGATCAGCCTGAAAGCCGGCGGCACCGGACTCAACCTCACCGCAGCTGACACCGTGATTCATTTTGACCCATGGTGGAACCCCGCCGCCGAAGACCAAGCGTCCGACCGCGCTCATCGCATCGGTCAGACACGAACGGTTAATGTGATCAAACTTATCGCCCGCGATACCGTCGAAGAAAAGGTGCTCGGCATGCAGACCAAAAAACGCGAAATGCTCGACGCCACCATCGATGCGGCCCAAGGGTCTCTGACTGCGGATGATTTGCAGTCTTTGATTTGACCGACCATGTCCAACACCGGTCCTGACAAGCAGGCCCCTCCATCAGAGGCACAATGCGGTGGGCAATCCATGGAAAACAGGGCACCTTTGGAGGGTCCTGCTTGTCAGGACCGCCCAATCCGCTGCCAATTCCCGAACGGCAGCTACTATGCGCGCGGATGGGCGCTGTCATAGGCGCGTTTGAGGCGCTCGGTGGTTACGTGGGTATAGATCTGGGTTGTTGAGAGGCTGGCATGACCCAACAGGGACTGCACGCTGCGGAGGTCGGCTCCGGCGTCGAGCATGTGGGTTGCGAAAGTATGGCGGAGTTTGTGAGGGCTGAGGTCCGCAGGCAGGCCGGCTGCGGCGAGGTGACGTTTCATGCTGAGCCATGCGGAACGGCCGGTCAGGCGCTTCCGGGATTTGTTGATGAAGAGCGGCCCGGCATGCACATTTGCACCAGCCCGGTATTTGGAAACGGCTTCCAAGGCGGGTTCCCCAACGGGAACAATGCGCTCCTTGGAGCCTTTGCCAAAAACCCGCACACTCTCATCAATCGAATCGAGGTCTTTGACATCCAACCCGACCAACTCGGAGAGTCGGATTCCCGTGGAATAAAAAAGTTCAAGGATGGCCGTATCCCGAAGAGCCATCCACGCCGGAGCCTGATTGGTTTTCGTGGTTGCAGCCGGTGTGGAAAGGAGATTATCAACCTGACCCCCGGTCAAAAACACGGGGAGGCGCTTTTCGACTTTTGGGAGTTGGAGAGATTTTACGATGTTGGTTTCCACGTGCTGACGGATCAGCAAAAAATCGTAAAATGAGCGCAGGGCCGCGAATGTTGAGCGAAGGGTTGAGCGGCTGCGCCCGGCACGGGTCAGCAGAAACAGGAAGTCCCGAAAATCATCTGCTGTCGACGTGCGCCATGTTTTCTCGGGCCGGAAGCGGCGGTAAGAAATCAGAGAATTCCGATACGAGGAAACCGTATGTCGCGAGGAATTTTTTTCCACGGCCAGATGGCGGAGGAATTCCTCCTCCAGGCGGTCCTTCGGGAGCGATGGCTTTGCTTGGGATTTGTGGGGCGTTTTCAGGTCGAGGTGACCTTGCCCATTGGTTCACCCAAGGGCGGTTGGGCGGTATCGTCCACTCCTCCCACCTTGGTGGTGGCGCGTTCAAACCTCAAATAAGCCCGGCGGGTTTCCACTCCATCGGAAGATGTCGCCACGATGGGAATTTCATACTCCGCATCCGGAAGAATGAAATGATAACGGAACGATCCATCCGCAGCCAAGCGGATCGGCTTGCCACCCACGGTGACCGTCGCCCGGGGATCGGTGCCACCATAGAAAATGACCTCGGCATTCACGTGCATGTAAAAACTTCTGGCCGCACCGAAGGAGGAAAGATTTTCGGATCCTCCCCCGCCCCAACTCGTGGATGCAGCCTCGGACCAACTGGAAAAGGCTTCAGAGTTCCAACTGGAGAGCGCGGCTTGTGCCCAACTGGACTGGACTGCACCTAGCCAACTGGCAAGATGTCCTGCTCCAAAACTTGAAACACCACCCTGCGACCAACTGGACTGCCCTCCCCGCACGGCGGCTCCGGTCTCCGAGGAAAGGGCTTCGCCGCCCCAGCTTGCCCCCGCTTGGGCCGCCCAGGACGCCAACGTTGCCCAACTCGAAAGCGTGGGCACATTCCAACTCGAAGACCCGCTCGAAAGGGCTCCCAGCGCTCCAAAGAAACTGGACTCCGCTCCTCCGAGAGCTGATGCGAGAGAAAACTGGCTCGATCCGCCGCTGCTCAATTTTTCGCTGAGGGCTTCTCGAATTTTGGATTCAATTTGCGCCGAACTCAGGGACCCGCTGCTCAATTGATCAAGGAAGTCCTGACCCAACAAAGCGCGCAAAACAGTCGTGCGGTCATCCGCGCCATTCATTGTTCCTCCGCCTTCGGGGAAAAGTTTTCCCTCCATTTGCAGGCGGGCCAGGGCACCAAGGAGGGCCTCACCTTCGGTCATGGCACTTTGAAGATTCGATAGCAGCGACTCAAAGTTCAGGTGCAAAGGAATTGTGGCGCAATGAAAGGATTCCGAGTCCGAAAGCCTGTCCGACGGGGTGCGGGCCATCTGGGATGTGGCAATGGCATGCCATGCACCGCCACGGGAAAACCCAATTTCCACGTGATAGGTGGCACCGGCCTCTTTGACCGGGATGTACCAGTTCCGGGTTTCAAATGGCACCTCAATCTCGGATTCCATCAGATCCCCACGGAAAACCCTCAAAAACGTCGGGCCGCCGGGATGCCTGGAAATATCAATATCCCAATACGTGAAAAGCCAGTGAGGTTCCTGCGCAACAAGGAAAATGATATTAGAGCCGTAGGTGCGTGGCAGTTCCCCGAGGCGGTCAATTTCCTGACCATGATCCTTGTCCATCGGAACACCCTCCCCATCATTAAAATCAGTCTCCTGCGGATCGTTGAGAGCCGGCTTCAAGCGAAACCCTCCCTCGGTTTTATTACCTGCGGTTTCCTTATTTTTTTTCATGGACGAGTTGATATGAGTGTTCGGTCTTCCGAAAATTCCAGCGTGTCCATTTATTCCAAACACAGCACGAACCATGCCGCAATGCTTTATAAACCTTTCATCCAAAAAATATTGGCCTGTATGACCTTGATTGCATCGGTTTTTTCTGGTGTTGTTCGCGGAACGTATGCCCCCCAGACTTCCCCTCTTGCTTGCCATGGTTTTCG
>JBGSVX010000689.1:0-2127 GCA_041752795.1 Terrimicrobiaceae bacterium | reverse complement strand
GCCTGCTCCGACCATCATATGGTCGCCCTCCGGGCCTTTGAAAAGGCAGTCGAATTGGGTTTCAAACGGCCAGCTTTGGTTTTGGACCGGCAGATTGATGCCTTGGTGGATTTCCGTTTCAGTGCCGGCTATCGAACCGGCCAGCAAAATGTCCCCAAGCGCCGGAGACTGGAACCATTTTTTGAAGTTCAGGAGGCCCGCGAAAACCGGTCTCTGTTTCACCAATGGCTCGATTCAGAAAAGCCGGATGTGATTTTCACCTTGTATAATGAAGTTAAGAACTGGATCGAAAAATGTGGGTTGCGCGTTCCCCAAGACATCGCGCTCATCCAATACGAGTGGAGAGAAAAACGACCCGACGTGCCGGGGATCAATCAGCACAATGACCTTGCGGGTCAGGCCGCAGTGGACATGCTTGTCGGGATGCTTCACCGCGGAGAGCGGGGTGCCCCGCCGTTCCCCTTGGCCACATTCATTGGCCCATCATGGATGGACGCACGCTGATTAGCCTGCCCGGATTTACTCCTGGTGAAGCACAATCATCTGATGGCATTTAAACTCTTCGACGCAGAGACCAAGTTTCCCTTCATGAATGGAAAACGGGAGTTCGGAGCCTTGGGGTTCCATCGTGATGCGGGAAATGGAAGGGAGACCGGAGAGGAACACTTCCGTGTCGCGCAGAGGAAGGAGATCCTCGATCACTTCAATGCTCAGACCGGAGGCGGCCACCGTGCCACCGCTCAAGTTCATGGCTCCTCCCCGGCTGATTGTATTGGCAAACAGCAGATGCAGCACATATCTGTGCTCGTGCGGCTGATGGTTCAGTGTGAGCCTGGCGGTCGATGGCAGGTTGCATTGCACGGTGGCCTGTTCCCCGAGGAGGCGGGTCAGGGTTCTGAAAACATATTCCCGATACGCCACGGCTCCGTAGGTCCTGTAAAGTGAAAAGACCGGGTGAGCCAGATAGACGAGGTTTCCATGCTGGACTCCGCAATCAAAGCCCGAGGGATCCGGTTCCGGTGGAGTGTGTTGGTGACTGCAGAAATGACGGAATGTTCTGTTGAAGTAGGGATCAAAGACTTCACCGAGGGATGTTCCCTGAGTGGCCCGGATCCGCCGGGAGGGAAGATACATGACCAACGGCTCATCTACAAAACCAGGCCGCAGCCCGTGAATCGGACGAATGAAGTCTGGTGAGAACCCACTTTTGCCTTCATGTGTCGCACCGAGATCCAGGGCAAAATCGGCACGGTCTTTCCACAGCCCGCTGTCTCCGGTAAGGAGCAGCTTTCCGCCCAAGGCGAGGTGGGTTTCGAGGCGGGCCAAGAGATCCTCATCAATTCGGACATCATCCGGCAGGATGAGGAGTTTGTAGCGCCCGAAATCTTCCTGGCGATCGACCACATCAAATAGGAAATGACCCTCCAAAAGAATGCGAACGGCCCCCTCGTCGGCAACGTTCTGCCTGTGCGTCCCATTTTCAGCCTCACTGGAAAGCACGGCGATATCAGAGACAGATTTTGCACCCTGACACCAGGGTTCCTTGGTCTCGACCTCGCGGTAGGCAAGGCCGACGTTTCGGTAGGTTGACCGGTCCAACTGGCCGCAGGGATGCAGTTGGTCGCCGATGCTGCACTTGGCATTGAAAGCCAGCATGGCCGCACATTCATAACGCAGGGCGTTGGGGTGTTTGTAACCGCCGAACTCTCCCCAGGTGGTGTGAAATTTTCCGGTCATTCCAAGAAAGTCCAACCCGACATTGGCAGCATATTTCGCAGACATCGGGAAGTGGTCATACCCCCAGCCTCCGGTAGGCAATGACTCGAGTTCCAAATGGCTGAAGTATTGAAGGAGATCACGCCGTCCCCTTTGCAAGTGACCCGAATTGTGAAGCACGGGCATGTCCGGATTCTCACGTTTGCAGGCCTGTGTGGTCATTTGGTAGTACCTCTCCAGCGCGGCATCGGCTGCTGCCTGACGGTGTTCTGGATTCTGCGCATCCAAACCCTGCTCCTCCATCCACTCCATGCGCCATTTCGAACAACCAGGAGCCTGGGAGATAATATCGAGAAAAATCCCGTCACAGCCCGGGAAAAGCCGGACGGCCTCTTCAATTTGATCACAGAG
>JBGSVX010000688.1:0-3025 GCA_041752795.1 Terrimicrobiaceae bacterium | reverse complement strand
TGGGCGCTCCTGGCCTTCAGCCTGACAACCGTCATGGTCCTTCGCCGCCGCCGGCAGTCTTAAACTTCATCCTTTAGCGTTAAACCTACTCTTTTTTGGGGGTAAAACCGGCGGTCTTTTTCATGCTGTCGGTTTGAACTGCGCCCCGCTGGTTCTTGGGGGTTCCAGCGGGGCGTCATTTTTTGCTAGCCGAGCCGCAACGGAGGGGGTTTCTCTGCCCGAGAGTTGCAAGAGCAAGAAACGCATTCTGCGTTCCTCTACAAAGAACGATTCGCTGCGGTCCCCGTAGCGGAATGGGCAACCCATTTCGTTCACCGAGGAGGAGAAGAAACACATTCTGATGACCCACTTGACTCTCAGGCCCGCGTCAGGGTTTCGCCGGTTCGTTTTTTGAGAATGAATAGGTCAGCTTCCAATCGGTGGTCTGACCTGGAGCAAGGTTGAGGTGGAGAAAGGGTTTCGGACAGATCTCGTTGGCCGTGGCGTAGAGATGATGTTTGAAAGGCGCCCAGTTGCCGGTGATTCGCACCTGCGCCCCGGAGCGGGGGGTTGCGAGGAGGATGTCGTTCTCGGATTTTTTTCCCTCCAGTCGAATGAAGCAAAAATGCCGTGGTCGGGAGGAGTGTTCGTATCCGGGGCGAAGCCGATTTCCCGCCCTTTGAGCTTGCCACCATGACGGTCGTTGATTTGGTGAGGTGTGGCGGTTAGCTTTGAGCCATGGCCACGAACCCACTCTGCACAACCCTTCGTGCGAAGGTTGCACTTTTTGTGCATGCCCCCTTCGGAGATAATGAGAATTGCTCCCTAAAGGATTGAAAACGTACCATGACGTGATATAAATTCGACCATGATAAAGCGTCTTTTCACTCCGCTGCTCCAAGAATACCTGAAAACGTTTCCCGTGGTGGCTGTGGTCGGCTCCCGCCAGGTGGGGAAATCAACCTTGGTCAAACAGCCCGAGGTGGGCAATGGTCGCCGCTATGTCACCTTGGACGATTTCGGGGCGCTCTCCGTGGCGCAATCCGATCCCAAGAGCTTTCTGTCAGTGGATATCCCACTGACGATTGACGAGGTCCAGATGGCTCCGATGCTTTTGCGGGAAATCAAGCGGCTGGTGGACGAGGACCGTAGTCCGGGGCGGTTTTTGTTAACCGGATCGGCCGATTTGGATCACTGCGCGGACATCTCCTCTGTGCTGGCCGGACGGGTCGGCATCCTGCGGCTGCCTCCGATCACGATCTCCGAGGAATATCAGGCCAGAGGCTGGCAGGGGTGGCTTGCCGCCGCGAATGTCGGAGACTTGGAGAAGGCGTTTGCGCGGGATAAGGTCAGCCCATTCGGGATGGAGCGGATCCTCTCCGGCGGATATCCCGACAGCCTCCTGGCAAAGTCTGGACGGACGCAACGGCTGTGGATGGATTCTTTTCGCACGACCTATCTGGAGCGGGATCTGCGGAGGATATCCGACATCGGCAACCTGATGGAGTTTGCGCGCCTCATGCAATTGGGGGCGGCGGCGACTGGCAGCATTCTCAACCAGGCCAATATGGCCCGCGATGCGGGGATAAGTCCGGCCACAGCAGGCCGTCACCTCTCGATTCTGGAGTCGAGTTTCCTCCTGACCCGCCTCCCACCTTACTTCGCCAATATCGGTAAGCGCATGGTCAAGGCCCCGAAGCTTTTCTGGAACGACACCGGCCTCGCAGCGCATCTCTGCGGGATTTCCTCTCTCGACGCTCTGCAGGCCGACCCGCGCATGCTGGGGCGCCTATTCGAAACCCTTGTGATGATGGAGGTGCAGGCGCTCTTGCCGTTGGCCGCCGAACCCGCCCAGCTTTTCCACGTGCGCACACACGACGGACTGGAGATCGATGGCCTCGTGAAGCTCGGGCAACGGCATCTGCTCTTTGAAATAAAAGCTTCGCAAACAGTCACCGCGACCGACGCCGCCCCGATCGAGCGTTGGCTCGCGCTCAATCCCGGCCATGGCCCGGGAATCGTTGTTTATGCCGGAGAGGACTATCTGCCGCTCTCAAAAAATGTCCGGGCGATTCCGCTGACAGCGCTCTTCTCTCGTTGAACGGTGCGTCAGAGTTTCGCCGGTTCGTTTTGTGAGAATGAGTAGGTCAGTTTCCAATCCGTGGTCTGACCTGGAGCTAGGTCGAGGTGGAGAAAGGGTTCCGGACAGATCTCGTTTGCCGTGGCGTAGAGGTGGTGTTTGAACGGGGCCCAGTCACCGGTAATCCGGACTTGTGCTCCTGTGTGGGTGTTCAGGAGGGTGACTTCGTTTTCCTCAATTCGATCCCGCCAGTCGAAGGATGCGAAAAAGGCAAAGTCGGTAGGGGTGCTGCTTTCCTCGGGAAACCTAATTTCTCTATCTTCCAGATGCCCACCATGGCGGTCATTGATCTTGGTGAGAACTGGCGGGTAGGCGAGAGCGACGCGATTGGCAGAGTGAGCGCCCATACCGTCGAGGAGCAGCCAGTTGTGAAAAAATACTTCGGTCGAGATCCGATGAGTCCCTGAATTTTTGAGCGAGGTTTCGATCATAAGGGTGGCATCCGAAAGCGTGAGACATTTTCTCAGTTCATAGCCGACGCCGTTTGGGGTTTCGACCGACTGGAAAAATACCATTTCATTCTCACCGGTTTTGACAGCCCAGGGTACGGCTTTGAGAAGGCGGAATTTCCTTCCTCCTGGCAAAGCCTCGACCTCGCCGACGCCGATCTTGTAGTAGCGTGCACCCTCGGACGGCACCGGAGATTGCAAGGCCATTGGCGTGATAAATTCCATGCTGGTTCCAAGGGAGAATGTTCGGTTTCCCTCCTCCTTTTCGCGGCCGATAAAAACGTGCGGCCCCGCTTTAAGAAATCCGACGATGCCGGAATGATCGAAGCGTTCGCCGGAGTAAAAGCTCTCCGGCGAACCGGGCAAGAGAACGCCTGCCTCTGAGGCAGGAGTTCGCAGTATCGCAACAGGCGGGGATTTGGGTAGAATCTGGCCGGACTCTGCGGCAAGGAGCGCA
>JBGSVX010000687.1:0-3845 GCA_041752795.1 Terrimicrobiaceae bacterium | reverse complement strand
TCACCTTCGGGGATTCCTGGAAAAACTTGGAGCCTCTCAATATTTTTCGCCGTTTGACTGAAGGATATCCAAAAGGGCGGGGTCAGTGATGGTGGTTTTTTGGTCCGGTTGCTGGGGGTCCACCATGTCATGAGGCACTCCGAGATCGAGGGGGAAGATTTTTTCCTGGAGGTGTGTGGTTGGCCAGGCTTTCCAGCGGGCGGTCATTTTTTGGACCAGGGACAGGCTGATTGCGGGGTCGGCTTCGCTCCAGACCATCCAGAGGTTGGGGCTGGCCGGAGCAGATTTTTTGGCATCGGCGAGGACGGCCTGACCGAGAACCATGAAATCACCCACGACGCGTGTGGGGAAACGGGGATAGGCGTAAGATGGGCCGGGGATATCTTGTTTTTTGTTGGCATCCCACCAGATGTAAATATTGGGAAGGCGTGCGAGCAGGCGACCGAGAGAGCCCTGGAGAAAGTCCGGGATGCCTGCCGGCCCGTAAAATGGAGCGATCACAACGGAAGAGGTCATATTTCCCCGCTTTTGGGCAACCCATGACACGGTTGTGCCATTGACTGAGAGGCCGCAAATGATCACCTCCTTGCCGAGAGCGCGGGCAATCTCAAGGTTTCCTCCGATCCATGATGCCATCTCCTGGAGGGTGAGCTTTCCAAAATCATCCGTAAGCCGGTCCTTCATACCATGCCGTGGCATGCGGGGAATTAACACCGTGTGGCCGGCCTTGTGGAGGGCGGCTCCGATTTGGTCAAACTGAGCCGGGCAATTCGCAAGCCCATGGAGAAGAAGATACACCCGCTGCGTGGGATGACCATGATGCAGCAACTTCGGGAAACACACCTCATTCACCCCGATCGGCTCCGCCGCGACAACTTCCCGGAAAACTTTGTCAGCTTCCGCATAGGTCAGAGGCGTCGCTCTCGGTTCAGGCAAATCTGGAACCCCCATCGGGAACAGTGCCACGACAAGAATCAAAAGAAGGATCGGTCCCCCAATCTTCAGTGCCCACCCACCAAACTGTTTCCAAAAATCTCCAGGCTTGCGCATGGGAGTGAGACTGACAGGATTTGAGCCTGACGGCAACCCTATCAAAACCGGAAAGTGGAGAGCGAAGACCGGAAACAGGTTTGCGATATCGTCTTATCTGTTTATGACGCATAATAATGAAAAGAACTTTGGCAGACATTCTTCGTGCTGTTCCACGTGGAACGATTATCAAGGATGCGGCAAGGCCTTGAACTTCGCTGATTCATCCTTTTGCGTTCAACCTTCCTCCTTTCCAAAGATGTTCCCAACATGAAGGAGAAAGAAATATCGGTTCGTTCCATACTCTTCTTCTTATAGTATGGGAATAAGTGGAGAAAGGTGTGTTCCAGCAAGCATACATGGGAGTTCCACGGTCAAAATGGTTTGCGAATAAGGTGCGAAGCGATGGGAAGTTTTGCCAATAGGTCAGGCCAAATCATTGGTTCTTGGTTGTTTTTGGCCGAAAGGGGAGGGTCATTCCCCAAGTTGTTGACAATCCTGAAAACCGGAAGGCGGAAATGGGAAAGCGGAGTTCTCAACTGCAAACTGACTCCTGAAATCGAGGCGAGCAATGACTTTGGCAGGGAGCATTGCTTCAAGTTATTCCGGTTTTCGCTATCCGGTCTCCGGTCTGGCCCCATCCTGTTCCACGTGGAACATTTTCAAACCACCCAAACTCCACGCTGGCGAAATAGGAAGAATTAGTTATGTTTGTGGGCATGAAGCGATCGCATTTTTTGGGTATCCTGCTGGGAGTTGGTCTATTTGGGTTGATGGGGTTGGTTGGGTGTGGACCATCGGGGGGGCCGAAGCCATTGGTTGTGGGGATGGATCTTTCGTATCCGCCGTTTGAGACGATTGACCCAAACGGCGAGCCAGTTGGGGTGAGTGTGGATCTTGCGAGAGCGCTGGCGGATTCGATGGGCCGGTCATTGGTGATTGAGAACATTCCCTTTGTGGGGCTGATTCCATCCCTTCAATCTGGTCGGTTGGATTGTGTGATCAGTTCCATGACAGTAACGGAAGAGCGTAAAACGTCTGTGAGCTTTTCTGATCCATATTTGAAGACTGGCCTTGGAGTGCTTGTGAGCGCGGGGTCTGGGTTGAAGGAACTTGAGGATGTGCCGTCCAGGACGTATGTGGTTCGTCAGGGCACGACCGGTGAAGTTTGGGCACGTAAAAATCTAACACAGGCCAAGATCCTGGCGGTGGACAAAGAGAATGCGGCGGTCTTGGAAGTGATCCAAAACAAAGTGGACGGTTTCATTTATGATCAGATGAGTGTTTGGACGAACTGGACCAAACATCCGGAAAAAACCGTCGCGCTGTTAAAGCCTCTCCAGGTGGAGGAGTGGGCCGTGGCGGTGAAGCGAGGGGATGTCGAAATGGTGGATGCCATTAACACATTTCTGACCAAATTTCGAGTAGAAGGGGGGTTCAACAAACTCTCTGAAAAGTATCTTTCGAAACAGAAAGAGGCCTTTGAGAATCAGGGCGTGACGTTTATCTTTTAGAGTGAGCCTATATAAGTTTCTGTATATTAGTAACTTACAACTTTTCAATTAACTTGGTCAGAGCCGGATAATTGACCTTCGCATTATGCCGTGCGTCCACGGGAATCTTTGGAATGACGCGGATATGATCAATTCTTGCCCATGCAACGGCGGCGCTGAGATCCTTGAGATTGGCCTCAGAGATTTGGCTTTTGGATTCGACGAGAAGGAGTCGGCGTTGCTGGTGGGAGATGAGAGCTGATCGGCTGACGAATTTGGAGGCGGCGCATTCCACCGTGAAGGGGTAAATCGTGCCATGGGAGTCGGAGATGCGTGCCGAGCAGCGTCCCAGCAGCCAGAGACGGCCCTGTTCGTCCCATGATCCGGCATCACCGGTCCGGTGCCAGACTTCATTTTCAATTTGCACCTTGGTGGTTTCGTCACCGACACCATCCAAGTAGCCCTTGAGCACATGATCACCGGTGACAAGGATTTCACCTGGTTTGCCAGGGGATTGAGGGGAAAAGTTGCTCATTGGTCCGCCCCATTGATCGGGAAGAATCAGAACTTGGATTTGAGGGACTGGAAATCCCACGAGCAGGCCTGCGCCAGTGTCCATGCGGTGCCAATCCTCGTCCTGAATTTCCGAGGTGTCGATGTGGGCGATGGGTTCTGCTTCGGTGGAGCCATAGACCGGAACGACAGCGGTGCCCGGGGAAGCTGACTTGAGGGTTTTCAATAAGGACGGGAAAACCGGCGCGCCTCCTGTGTAAATTTTTTTGAACGAAATCAGTGAGCCGGGAACGGAGTTCAGACGCTGATAGAATGCGGGGGAGCCACCGGTTCGATTTGGTGAGAGACGGCGAATCTGAGACGCAACCCGCTTCGCATTGATGAAGCCCGGATGGCTAATTTTGGCATCTGGCAGAATGCTGGTCACTCCCGAAGCAAGATTCGCGAGCACAAAAACCGGGAGGGTTGTGAGGTCCCTTTCACCGGCCTCAAGCCGAATGGCGGAGGCGAGAGCTTCATATTGTGCCATGAGAAATCGATGCGTGCGGACGGCGGCTTTGGGTTGGCCCGTGCTTCCGCTTGTGAACGTGATAAGTGCGGGATCATCACCAACTGGAAAGTCTGCAACGCAGAGAGGAGAGGCTTCACCTTCTGGAGGGGAAAACAGAATGGGGATTCGCCGCAGACCCGAAACAAACGGTTTGGCAAGTTGAAGGAGGCGGACGGCCACCATGGCTTTGGGGGAAATTCGCTGGCAACAGGCATTGATGTGAGAGAGGCCCTCTGAGGGATCCAGAAACACGGCTGTGG
>JBGSVX010000686.1:0-3138 GCA_041752795.1 Terrimicrobiaceae bacterium | reverse complement strand
TTTCTTTGCGCAAACGGATCGGCATGGTTTTCCAAAAGTCAAATCCCTTCCCGAAATCCATTTACGAAAACATCGTGTATCCTTTGCGGGTGGCAGGTCAGAACAAACGCAGCGTGCTGGACGAAACCGTCGAGCGAAGCCTCAAAGGTGCCGCGCTTTGGGATGAGGCCAAGGACCGGCTCCATGACAGTGCCCTTGGACTTTCGGGTGGTCAGATGCAGCGCTTGTGCATCGCACGGGCCATCGCGAACCGGCCCGAGATCCTCCTGATGGACGAGCCCTGCTCGGCACTTGATCCCATCGCGACGGCCAAGGTGGAGGAACTCATCCACGAACTCCGCCGCGAATTCACCATTGTGATTGTGACCCACAACATGCAGCAGGCAACCCGCTGCTCGCAACGCACCGCATTTTTCTACCTTGGCAAGCTGATTGAGTTTGCCCAGACCGACAAAATCTTTTCCAATCCCAGCCAGAAACAAACCGAAGATTACATCACCGGACGCTTCGGCTGATTCCTCCTCTCATGCCCACTCCTCATATTCTCAGTACGTTCGAAGAATCCCTTCAAATCCTTCGGGGCGATGCCCTCATGATGGCCAGCCTCACCGAACGGAATCTGGAGCATGCCAGAAAAGGTCTTTTTGAACGGGATGAAGACTGGTGCAACACGGTGATTGCGGATGATGAGGAAATTGACGCATTGGAGGTGCAGATTGATCAAAGCGGCCTCGCGCTCATGTTGAAATTCAGTCCTATGGCGTCCGATTTGCGCACGGTCGTTTCGACCATGAAACTCAGCATGAACCTTGAGCGCATCGCGGATCAAACCGTGAACATCGCGCGCAGGGGGCGGCGGCTATTGGCTCATGCTGCGGTCCCAGAAACATCCGCCTTGGAGCCCACATTCGATCTTGCAGCCAGAATGCTCAAAGATGCCATCCGCGCCTATGCCGATGCCGATCTGGAGTTGGCCCGGTCGCTCAAAGAACGGGATCGTGATCTCGACCGACTCAATCGCGAATATGCGGATCGCACCACCGTCCGCATGAGCGAAGATGTAGCAAACATCCCCAATTACCTTGATCTCATTTTCGTCTCACGATTTTTGGAACGCATCGGCGACCAAGCCAAAAGCATCGGGGAGGACACGGTCTTTGCAATTTCTGCGGAGGAGACCCGCCACAATTCCTCGCAGGCATCGCTGACCTGATTGCCTGCCAAGCATTCGAGGCGGCTTCGCCGCGACTTTTTTCCGAGCGGACGCCGGGGACGGCATCCCTCCACTGACTTTTCTCCCCGCATAACAAGCGTTGGATGGACCGCGTCCCCGATGTCAATTCCTCCCCCGCTTTGCAAAGTCGGTCATTTACATTCCATGAATAGAAGGAGAGTCTGAATTCCATGGGCGACAAATCACCAAAAGCAAATCAGAAGAGCGCTTCCCAGAAGCAGGCCAAGCAGAGCTCGAATTCCAAACAAAAAAATTTGGCTACTGCGGCCAAACAGGCTGCCGGTCAGGCCAAAAAGAAGTAGCCCGGTTTTTTAATCGCCGATGGTCATTCAGAGCGCCACGTTTCTGTGCAGTGCACCGAACTTGGAGGCATGCCCGCCTTCCGCGCTCCCTGAGTTTGCATTCATCGGGCGCTCGAATGTGGGGAAGTCTTCCCTCATCAATATGCTCACCCGCAAAGCCGGGCTCGCAAAAGTTTCGTCCACCCCGGGAAAAACCCGGCTCATCAATTTTTTCACGATTAACAAAAGGTGGAATCTCGTGGACCTTCCCGGCTACGGCTACGCGAAGGTTGGCCGCAAAGACCGCGCAAAATTCAGCGCGATGGTGGCCGAGTATCTGAAGCACCGCCCCAACCTGCAATGCACATTCGTGTTGGTGGATTCGCGCCTCAGTCCCCAACCCATTGATTTGGAATTCCTCCATTGGATGGTCGGCTGCGGACTCCCGCTCGCAATTCTCTTTACCAAAGCCGACAAATTGGGCTCCGTCGCCGCGCAAGCAAATGTTGATGCCTTCTTGTCCAGTGTCCGCGAAATCACCGAGGACCCGCCAATTTTTTTACTGAGTTCCTCGAAGCAGGGTCAGGGTCGCAATGAAATCCTTGGGTTGATCGCCACCGCCGTCGCGGAAGATTCGACGAATGGTTCTGCATCGGCATGACTCTTGAAGATCTGGGTTGGAATTCGGGATTTGCCGAATCCTGGAAGACTTTTGAAGGGAAAGGATGGGTGCCGGCCCGGTTGATTCGTGACAACAAAATTAGCTATGGCGCACTCACCGGCGACGGGGAGGAATATGAAGTCGTGATGAGCGGACGCGTGTATCATGAGGCAGAAACCGACGCCGACCTTCCGGCTGTGGGTGATTGGGTCGCTTTGGATATTGGCACGGACGAACATGTTATTCGTGCGCGGTTGCCGCGTCAGGCCTGTTTGTCGCGGAAAGCGTCCGGCCGTAGCACCGAGGAACAGGTCATCGCGGCAAACATTGATGTCGCCATTGTGGTCACCGATGCCGGGTCGGACTTCAACCTTCGCCGCATGGAACGCTATTTTGCCATCATTGGACGAAGTCACACCAAGGCCGTCGTGCTCGTGAACAAATCCGATTTGTTTCCTGCCGAACAAAACCAAGCGGCCATGGATGCCATTCAATCGCTCAACCCGCTGGCCAGCGTGCACCTCACGTCCGTGACCAAAAAGTCCTCCCTCAAAGTCCTTGCCAGCTATCTCAAGCCGGGAGTGACCGTCACATTCATCGGATCCAGCGGCGTCGGAAAATCTTCGGTCATCAATTTTTTGCTTGGGGATGAATTTCAGTGGACTGATGAAGTGAATGCCACCACCGGCAAAGGCCGCCATACGACAACAGCGCGCGAGTTGATGGTTCTCCGCCGTGGTGGAATCATTATCGACAATCCTGGCGTGCGAGAGGTCCACATGTGGACAGACGAAACAACCCTTCGCGACCGATTTTCAGATTTGGAAGACCTGGCAACCCGATGCAAATATGACAATTGTCGACACGGACCGGGCAATATCGGCTGCGCGATCCAGGCCGGGATCTCCGCCGGAACCCTCGATCCCAAACGGCTGGATGGATTTCTCAAGCTGGATGAAGAA
>JBGSVX010000685.1:0-12133 GCA_041752795.1 Terrimicrobiaceae bacterium | reverse complement strand
ACCTCAAGCGCTGCCTCGATATCTTGGATAGCCGCGTAGCTTAATGAAGCGTGCGGTGGGTCATATTTGTCGGAAGGGGTAGGATTCATATTTTTTCCGAACGTAATATGGAGTGATATAAAAAATTATTGAAATAGAAGTGTGTCATGCTATTCTTGTTGCATGAATTCACGCAACAATGGTGTAAACCCAAGAGCGGCAGCGGTTTGGGAGGATCGCTGGGTGCGGTTTCGGATGGCCTTGAAGATGCGGGGAGTGGAGCCGGGGCATCATGACTTTTATCGGGGTTGGGTTTTGAAGTGCTTGGGATTTATCAAGCCGAAGGGATTTCGTCAGGGAGATGAAGCGGATTTGAGGTCTTTTTTATCCCAATTGGAGACCGAAGGCAAGCAGGATTGGCAGATCCGTCAGGCCGATGAAGCGATGAGAGTGTTTTATCAGGACGTTCAACCGGTTGCATGGGCTAAAATGTGGCCTGAGGATGCAGCTGATGGTGTGATTCGGGGTGGTGGGAGACGGAGGTTATCCTTGGTCTCGCGGGAAGCATCTGCCGTTGTGAAGCCACCGATCAAAGGGATGAAGGGGAAGGAATATTTGGGGCGGGAGGATACGGGAGAGTTGCCCGAGAGGTATGAGGGATTTTTGGAGAATGTGCGGGAGGCGTTGAGGACGGCACGGTATTCGTATCGCACGGAGCAGACGTATTTGGACTGGGTGCGGCGATTCTTGATCTTTGGTCAGCCCGAAACCCGCAAGGCCTTGGAGTGGAAAGATGCGGCGGATTATTGCGATTATCTGACCTTGAAGCGGCGGGTTTCCAATTCCACCTTGAACCAGGCGCTGAGTGCGCTGCAATTTCTGTATGGGAAGGTGTTGGGGAAGGCAATTGGGGGGATTGAGAGTGCGCAGCGTCCGGCGACGAGCCGGGCGGTGCCGACCGTGCTGACGCGGGAGGAGGTTCGGGCTTTGTTTGCCGAGATGGAGGGGACGGGTCAGTTGATGGCGAAGCTGATGTATGGGGCTGGGCTGCGGGTGATGGAGTGTGTGAGGTTGCGCGTGAAAGATGTGGATTTCGGGAACAGCTATCTTGTGGTTCGTGCGGGGAAGGGAGACAAGGACCGCCATGCCCCCCTTCCGCAAAAATTGGCAGGGGAATTGAAGGAACACCTCAAGGGCGTGGAGGAGCAGTGGAAAAAGGACCGGGCGATGGGAGTCGAGGGGGTCTTTTTGCCCGAGGCCTTGTCAGTGAAATATCCCAAGGCGGAGACGGAATGGAGCTGGTATTGGCTGTTTCCTGCGGATGGGCTTTCCGAGGACCCATGGAGCGGGAAGATCCGGCGTCATCATGTAGGAACCAACGGGTTGCAACAATTGGTGAAGCGGGCGGCGATGAGAGCGCGGCTCACCAAACCCGTGACGCCTCATACGCTGCGTCACTCCATCACTCCGCTTCGCTTCGGTTGCCCCCCGGCTGCACCAGTAACTTACCCTCCCAGAGCAGCGCTATCGCGCGGGTGTTGCCACGCATTTGTTGGAGAGTGGCTCCGACATCCGCACGGTGCAGGAGTTGTTGGGTCATAGTGATGTGAGCACGACGATGATTTATACCCATGTGCTGAATCGTCCGGGTTTGCCGACGAGGATTCCGTTGGATGAGATGTGAAGAAGAAGGAGGGGGCGAGTGGGGGAGTGGAGAGAGGGGGAGTGGGAGTGGGAGGAATTTTGAATGCCGGGCGCAGATGCGGTCAGAAGACAGACCGAAAATGCTGAAAACTGTAAACTGGACACTGTAAACTTTTTTCCTCTGTGGCAAATTTTCTGAATCGACGGACGGCTCGACGATCCGTCCCTACCAATTATTGGGCGGTGTGGCTACATTTTCGCATCAACGGGCAGGACGACCGTTCCAAGCCCGCATCGCTACGCGAAGTGTTGCAGGCGGGCACGCCCGCCATAGCTACGCGAAGCGTTGCGGGCGGGCTCCCTGGTTTTTTTCGTGAATTTCGCGCCTTTCGCGGGAGAGCCCCAGAGGTCAGCGCACTTCCAGGATGGCGATGAGCTGACCTTTGCCCCATTGCGGGCCGCGGATGTAGAGTGGGGCGTCGCGGGCCAGTTTGGCCTCGGTGGTCACAAGGAGTTCCTTGCCATCATATAAATCAATTCGCATCCGGTAGGCGGCCAGCTTGGTTTCCAAAATGGCAAATTTCATAAAGATGCGTTTGCTGGGCACCAGCCACTCCGATTCGCCGGCGGTGATATCGCGGGTTTTGTCACCGAGCAGGTAGAACGAATTGTAGCCAAAAACCTGGCGGAGGGCGGAATCGAATTCTTCCAGTTTTGAGGGAACCGGCTGTGGCGGTTCCTCGCGTGTTGCAAGGACGACGGCAGACCAGATTCGATCGCTTGCGAGCGTCTCGCTGACTGTGATGGCCACCAACAGAAAAAAGCCGAGCAGAATATGCTTCATCGCATGCTTTCTTCGGGCGGGATGAATTTTGTTCCTTCGACCCAGATCACCACGCCGGGTTCATCGGGAATGCGGAAAGAGGAAACCGAAGCGATGGGATTTCCTGAACTCGCACTGATCACTTGCGAAATAAATTCCGAGTCATCGGGACGGCGGAAGGAATCCGGGAGAAAAATGAGGGAAATGACCGCCGCCGAGGCGAGAGAAAAAATTCCTGCGAACGCCAGCCGCTGTACCTGTGGGGACTTGCGGACAGGCCGGGCATCCCGTTCGATTTGCTCCAGCACGCGGGCATTCACAAAGTCCGGGCTGGGCATTGGTGCCGGTTGTAATTCGGCAACCAGCAATCCCCGAAGGGCCTTCCACTCGTCGCGTGCGGCGAGGGCTTGGGGGTCGGCCTCAAATTCTGCAGCAGAGTCTGCGTCCAGTTTTCCATCCAGCCAGAGAGTAAATTTGTCAGTGTTCATAACGCAGGTCGGCAAGCAGAGTCTGAAGTTTTTTGCGGGCGTAGAAAAGCCGGGACATCACGGTTCCTTGGGAAGTGCCGGTTGCGGCGGCAATTTCTTCATAGGAGAGACCATCAAATTCTTTGAGCGAAATCACAGCCCGGTGTTCCGGACTCAGCTCGGCAAAGGCCGCGTCGAGGCGTTCGCGCAGTTCTTTTCGGATCAGGCCATCGCCGGGCCGTTCAAACCCAGACGGCGTGGTGCGGGAGGCAGCATCCGGTCTGAGGGGGCCATCATCGATTTCGACCTGGGGGCGGCGCTGACGTGTCCGGCAGATATCGATGGAGGCATTGGTTGCAATACGTCGCAGCCAACTGATAAGCGAGGCTTTGCCATCGAAAGAGGCCAGGGATCGCCAGGCACGAAGAAAAGTCTCCTGACAAATGTCGAGAGCATCTTCTTCATTCCGGACGATCAGATACGCGTGCATATAAATTTTTTCACGATGGAGGGTGATGAGTTCATCGAAGGCGACCGTGTCTCCATTGCGGGAGCGCCGAAGCAGCCCAATCTCCGCGATCTCGGCGGCCTCCGGATTTTCATCACACACTGGACTTAACGTGCGGGCAGCGAAAATATTCAATCTTTGCCTGTTCCGTCCACTCTCCGGCGCCATTCCGAGCGATATTCGCTCATGAGATCGACCACGCGGTTGCGGACTTGAAAGAGGTGTTTTTGAAAAGCGGTTTCCTGTCGGCGGGTGAGGTGGCCGGATATCCTGAGTTTGTTCGAAGCATCGAGCGCATCATTTGCGGCTTTGAGAGCGCGCTTGAGATAGGCAATCGTCATTCCGAGTTCGCTGTCATCACTCCCGCAGAGTGCAGCTGCGAGTTTGGCACCGCAGATCGAGCAACAGGAGGCCATGCGGGAGGCTTCGGGGCATTCCTGAAGTGCGGGAGATTTTTCGAGAAGTTTATTCACCCAGGAGTGGAGTTCCAGAGTGTCGCTGTAAATTGGTGAGCCGGTGAAGGTGTCGAATTCGTCATCATCACCCAGGCTCTGCTCGTCCTCATCCAACTCACAAAAAACCTCCGCGGCTTCATCCCAGGTCGAATTTTCCTCTTCTTCAAAATACTCCCATCCCATTTCGAGAGCGATGATGCGGTCCCGGTCGGGGTGATCCATGTATTTTTCGAGCAGCGTGAAGTATTTTTCGGTGTTGCGATCCTGTTGTTGCAGGAAGCGTTCCCACCGGTATTCGTCCCACATGCCGGGCTCTTCGAATTCGTCCTTTGCCATCTCTCAAAATGGTTACGCCGGGGTGGGTGCCTCTGCAATGGGAATTTTCACTGAATCGGTTTCTCCGGGCTCCATGTGCTGGAGGCGGAGTTGGCCACAGGCGGCGGCAATGTCGTGCCCTTTTTCTCTGCGCAGGGTGGCCGAGACTCCGGCCTTCCTGAGGATCTCCAAAAAGGCGTCCTGGGTTGAGTTATCCGGCCGAATCCAATCGAGGCCCTCCACCGAATTGTAGGGGATAAGATTCACTTTGGCGTGAAGGGGTCCCGCAAGGCCCGCAAGGGCCCGGGCCTGCTCGGGTGCATCGTTCACTCCGGCAATCAGAATGAACTCGAAGGTGATGTGCTGCTTTTTCTTTGCTGTATAATACGCACACGCATCAAGGAGCTCCTTCAGGGGATACCGTTTGTTAACCGGCATGATTCGTGAACGCACCTCATCGGTGGCACCATGCAGGGAAATGGCCATCCGGGTTTGCAGGGGCTGGTCCGCAAAGTCGCGAATGCGTGGCACCAACCCACTCGTCGAGACGGTGATTTTGCGGGCACCAATCCCCACCCCCCACGGGGCATTCAGGATTTCGATGGCGGCCATCAACCCCTCATAATTCGCAAATGGCTCGCCCATCCCCATGAATACGAGATTGCCGACCCGTTCCCCCGTGTGCTTTTCCACGGCAAGGAGCTGACCCACAATCTCAGCCGGACTCAAATTGCGCTTCCAACCATCCAGCCCACTTGCACAAAATTTGCAGCCATACGCGCAGCCCACCTGACTCGAAATGCAGAGAGTCCTCCGGTCCGAGCGGTCCCCATACAGGGCCGGAGAGGCCGGAATGAAAACCGTCTCCACCATTTGCCCGTCCTCCAGACGAAACAAAAATTTCCGTGTCGTGTCATTGGATCCTTGAACCCTGACAATTTCCGGCAGGGAGGACGTGAAGGACGCGGCCAATTCCTCCCGGAGTGCCGCAGGCAAATCCGACATTTGGGAAATCTCAAGAATCCGTTTTGTGTGGATCCACTTCAAGATTTGGGTCGCCCGGAATGCGGGATGTCCCCGTTCATTCAAAACGCTCTGAAGTCCCTCCTTGGAAATTCCCAACAGATGGTGTTTTAGCTCTGGCACGTTGGAGACCTTTCCATTGCCCGCAGGAAATTGCGATTATTTCCTTCACGTCATGCAACCGGTAGGGTTAAGGTGCTTCGTCAAGTAATCTTTTGAGAATATCCAATGACGATACAGTGACCGACGTGAGAAACGTTCCTCTTGGCTTCCTTCCACTTTTTCTCGGTGCACGGGAGGGAATGACGTTTGTTGAGCGCAGTCGGTTGGCAGCCCAGAATGCTGGAGCTTGGCTTATGCTTGGCTTCGGTGGGCTGTTCATGTTGCTCAATGCTCTTCAGGGATCAGTGGCCTTTGTGGGAATCAACAGTGCTTTCATCTCGGTGGGCGCACTTTCCCTGTGGTTGGTTGCAGCCGGGTTCCAACGCACTGCCCTTGTGCTGCTCAGCGCCGGGTCCTGCCTTGTCTTTTTCTTTGCCGGAGTCTGGTTCCGCAATGGCATGGAAAACTTCCTGCTGGTGACCCTCTCGGCGTCCCTCCTGCTGCTGGACCGAACCGGCACCCGCTGGGCTCTGGCCGGATTGAACGGGGCCGCATTTCTTTATTCCAAAGTCCTCATCCAGGATGGTGCACTTGATCAGGTAACTCCTCCACTTCGCTACGGGTTAAACATTCTCCTCTTCCTGCTTGCGCTGGCAGGAATTATCGAATTTTTTCGCGTCCTCAATTCCGATTATCTGCACACGCTGGAGAGCACGAACCGAAAACTGGCGGAAGCGAACCATGCAAAAGAAAAGCTGTTTTCCGTGATTGCACATGATTTGCGGGGTCCGGTTGGCAATTTGAAAGCCTCCCTGGACATGCTGGGAAGCGGCACCTTGGAAACCGGGGAATTTGAGGCCCTGGTCTCCGATCTTGCGGCAGATGTGGACAAATCGCATGTGTGCCTGGAAAATTTGTTGTGCTGGTCAGCTTCGCAGTTGGGGGGAATCACAGTCAAATCGGATGAAGTGATTCTGCGCGATGCGGTGGAGGAAGTGACCCACCTCTCTGGCTTTGCGATGAGCAGGAAAAATCTGCAGTTTTCAAACAATGTGTCCGAGACCGCGAAGGTTTTTGTCGATGTGGCCCACCTTCAGGCCATTCTGCGCAATCTGATTTCGAATGCCGTGAAATTTACTCCGGCTGGCGGAAAAATCTCGGTGGATGCCGTAAAAGAAGGCGCGTCATGGACGCTGTGCATCACCGATAGCGGTTTGGGAATGCCACCTGACAAAGTCGAATGGCTGTTTCAACAGCAGCAGCGGTCGTCCACACCCGGAACGGATTCCGAAAAGGGCTTTGGTCTCGGACTCGACATCTGCCGCGAGTTTGTGAGCCTGAATCATGGGACCATTTCGGCGGAGAGCACGCCAGGAATCGGAACCAAAATCTTTGTCACGTTGCCTGGAATCCCGGACAACGGAGTTTCCGATTCTCCCGCCTGACGCCAAGGCCGTTCGGGAATTGGCCTTAATCCGTCGGCTGGCCTTTGGGCCCACTGAGAGAAGAGAGATATTCGGCGATTGGCTGGAAATTCCCAGGCTGGGTGCGGACGGCAACATACCCGTCCGGCCGCACCAAATAAGCGGCTGTATTGTCCACCCCGAATCGACGGTGGGCCGAGCCATCCGGGTCCAGCAACCACGACTCATCGGGGGCATGTTCTCCTCTCCAAACGGCCGCAGTGACCAGAAGGCTGGAAAAACCGGCGGCGTCCTGACGAACCCCCTCCAAAAAGTCCGCGTCCCGGTAGTTCGGGCGATTCCCGGAAAACAGCAGGAGCGAAAATTTTTCTGAAGAAAGGACATCCTGCAGGATCGAGATCCGGGTTTCCTCGTCATGAACAACCGCGTCCCTCACCCGACTGCCGGGAGCGAATCCGTGATTTCGCCAGTCTTCATCCCATGCCTTGTCCTGGGCAAGAGCCGGACTGGTTCCATAAGAAATTTTGGTGCCTGAAAAGGAAACGGCGATTTTTTCGATGGCCCGGTGAGATCGGCCCATCAGAGCAGCCCCCGCATTGCGGAGCAAGGCCAGAGGTCCCCGGGCAATCATCGCGAGCCTTGTTCTCAGTGCGGCGTCAGCAATCACTTTGACCGCAACCGGCGAGCGTTCGGATTGATAACTTTCCAAAAGAATTTCGGCGGAGCACGATTTTTTGAGAATGAATGCAAGTTTCCAGCCCAGGTTGAACGCATCCTGAATTCCAGTGTTCATGCCCTGACCGCCCGCCGGGCTGTGAATATGGGCCGCATCGCCTGCGAGCAAAACGCGTCCGGTGCGAAATCGCTCCACTTTTCGTTCGCTGATTCGAAAACAGGAAAGCCACTCGGCATTGGAAAGCGTCAGCCCTCCCGGCCCGCGATCATTGAGGTGTTCCTGCATTTCCTCCAGAGTCGGCGGGGCGGTTCCGGCAGCACCTTCGCGGGTGCTGATTATGCGCCAGACACGATCATGAATGGGAAACATGGGCAGCACGCCATGACCTGAGACAAAAATATGCACATCGGGGGAGATTGGTCCGGTGACCTCGGCGTCGCAGAGCACATAACATTCTGGCCGGGCGCGTCCTGAAAAATTTGCTCCCGTGCAGCGGCGAACAGCACTGTGGGCTCCGTCACATCCGGCAAGAAACGAAGAGCGAAGGATCTCTTCCCGGCCATCGGGGTGGCGCAGGAGGGATTTCACCCCTTTCTCATCCTGCTCAAGTGACACCAACTCCATGGGGCGAGACACTGTATGGCCGAGTTCCTGCAATCGCTCGAGAAGGATTCTCTCCGTGGTGCTTTGAGGCAGCAAAATCACATCAGGGAACGGGCTGTCCACGAACTGACCGTTTGGAACGCGGAGCAGGGTGCGCGTCTTGCTGCACACACGGATGCCCTCTGGAAAAAACGCCTGTTCACGCATGGCCCCCAGCACGCCCATCGCGGAAAACACTTCCTGAGCCGCACTCCAAATAGCGAGCGCCTTGGATTTGTCGGAGGGCAGGGGTGCCATGTCCACGATCCGAAAGGTGAGCCCGTGCCTGGCACATTCCAGCGCAAGGGACAGCCCAACGGGGCCCGCACCAACAATCAAAACCTCGGTCGTTTCCATGCTCCCCACAGACCGCCATGTTCCGGCCCGAACGTCAAATGCGGAATTGCAAAATCAAACAAACTCGACCACAAGCGCCGTGGTGTTATCCCGGCCCCTGCGTTCCACGGAAGCCTCAACCAGCCGCACCGCAGGAAGCATCGGCTTTTCGGAGGCGTCCGGCTCCGCAATCAAGTGTGCAAGTTGCTCGTCAAACAGTCCCTCCACCAACCCGTCCGAACACAATATAAAGCGATCCCCGGACTCCAACCCCACGGAACCAACCTGCGGGTCCACGAATTGATTCCCGGCTCCCAGCGCCCGCTGAAGCGAATTCCTGCCCGGATGCGTGCGGGCTTCGCGTTCATTGATTTTCCCCGTGCGAAACAACCATCCCACATGGGTGTCGTCATGACTCAACTGTTTGATCGGTCCGCCGCGACCCGGCAGATAATAAATCCGGCTGTCGCCAATGTGTGCAAAGTGAAGCCAGCCGGGGGTGATCCACACAAGGCTGAGCGTGGCACCCATGCCCTGACATTCCTCATAACATGCTCCCAGATACACAAGGGCCGCGTGAATTTCCGCATAGAGTTCCTCAAGGACTTCGGCAGGGCCGGCTGCCAACCCGGTGGCAGACCGCTGGAAAGTTCGTGGCATCAGCTTCGTGATTTTGTCCACAGCGATCCGGCTGGCAAACTCTCCTGCCATTGCTCCGCCCATGCCATCGCTCACCGCAAAAACAAAATCTTTGGTCTCCAGCGAAGAGTCCCCGATTTTTCCTAAATAGCGGACTTCGTGACTGTCAACTTCAAGGCAAAGGAACGCGTCTTCATTGTTGGGACGCACCTTGCCCCGGTCCGTGTGGCCCGTCCAGGCCATGTGTTTTGGTATTGGGGTTTCCATCCGGTGGGGTTTGCTCCAGAATTGTCGCGAACTCGAAATCGATCAAGCAGAAGCGACCGTCACTCTGACGGTAGGTCACATTGCGCACCTCGGCATCATCATGCCGTACCCCGAATTCCTCCAGTTCTTTGAAGAGTTCGACAGCTCGCTCATTGTCCAAATGTTCCACCCGGGACCCACAATTTGAGGTCACAATTTTGAGGTTTTCCGGCTCGGACTCCAAAAGTCTCGGCACAAAGGGACAGCCCCGTTCTTCCAAATATTTGAGAACCCGCACCTCATTGGAAAAGCGTTCGGCGGCTTTGGGTCCACGGAATTCCTTGTGGACCCTGCCGTCGAATCCGATCCTGACCGTTGCCCGTAATGTGTCTTTGATTTCGTGCATGCTGTCTGCGGGAGGTGACCTCCCGGACCCTGACTATCCGCGACCAGGGCCGGACCTTCAACCCAATAAGTTTGTGTAGAAATTGGCACGGAAGGTGCTTAATCTTCAGAACGCCCGGGAAGGAAATCAGGGCACAAACCAAAACCAAACTTCGTGCACGACCCCGGCTCGGCGCACAACTTACCAACAAAATTAATCAACCCACTCTATGGCAAAATACAAACTCGAATACATCTGGCTGGACGGCTACGAGCCAGTGGCAAACCTCCGGAGCAAAACCCAAATCAAGGAATTTGAATCCTTCCCATCCCTTGAGGAGCTTCCCTTGTGGGGCTTTGATGGCAGTTCCACCAAACAAGCCGAAGGCCGCAGCTCGGATTGTGTGCTGAAGCCAGTCTCCTGTTACCCGGATTCCACCCGCACCAATGGCCTTCTCGTCATGTGCGAAGTCATGAATCCCGACGGCACTCCGCATCCGACCAATGCCCGCGCGACCATTTTGGACGATGAAGGTGCATGGTTTGGATTTGAACAGGAATACTTCCTGGTCAAAGATGGGCGCCCTCTCGGTTTCCCGAAAGACGGTTTTCCAGAGCCTCAGGGCAAATACTACACGGGTGTCGGCTACAACGCGGTTGGCGACATCGCCCGCGAAATTGTGGAAGAACACCTCGACCTGTGCCTGGAAGCCGGCATCAACCACGAAGGCATCAATGCCGAGGTTGCCAAGGGTCAGTGGGAATTCCAGATTTTTGGAAAAGGCAGCAAACGTGCCGCCGATGAAGTGTGGGTTGCCCGCTATATCCTGATCCGCCTGTGTGAGGCCTATGGAGTGGACGTGGAATTCCATTGCAAGCCATTGCGTGGCGACTGGAATGGCTCCGGAATGCATTCCAACTTCTCGACCACCTACTTGCGGGAAACCGGAGGCAAGGAATACTTCGAAGCCCTCATGGCGGCTTTCGAAAAAACCCGGAACGAACACATCGCCGTTTACGGCCCGGACAACCACCTCCGTCTCACCGGCCTGCACGAAACGCAGTCCATTGACAAATTCAACTACGGGGTTGCAAACCGCGGAGCCTCGATCCGCGTGCCACACAGCTTCGTCAACAACGACTACAAAGGTTACTTGGAAGACCGTCGCCCCAACTCACAGGGTGACCCTTACAAAATCGCAAGCCGTATCTTGCAAACCATTGCTTTGGTTCCAACGCCGTAACAGGCTTTCATAGGGAAGGGAAAGAGGGTACCAACAGCGGCACCGACCTTGGGAGAGGGGTCGGTGCCGTCTGTGTGTACAACCGGTTCCCTTCGATCACATCCGCAGGATTTCCTTCCGCGAAGGTGCGGCGGCCTAAGAGGCTCTGACAAACAGAGCCCTCCAGCAGAGGGTCTCCTTGAAGGGGTGGTACCCAATGACATCACACCTCCTTTGGAGGGTCCTGCTTGTCAGGACCGGATTTGAAAAAACGCTAATCCAACTCGTGCAACATGTTCTATTAGAAAGACATGCAATTTCCTGGATTAACGACTTTCCAAATCGGCAACGGGCCTACAATGACATCCGCGCTTCAAAATCCATGCCGAGATCCACGCAGGGAGCGGAATGGGTCAGGGCTCCGACAGAAATAAAATCCACGCCGGTTTTTGCAATTGCGGCGATTGTTTCCAAATTGATTCCACCACTTGCCTCGAAGAGGAGCCCGGGTTTGCGAAGGGCCACAGCTTCGCACAGGCGATCGGGAGTCATGTTGTCGAGCATCACAATATCTACCCCGTCGAGCTTCAGCACCTCGCGCAGTTGATCAATCGAGTCCACTTCGACCTCCACTTTCAGGCCACGGGATTTTGCATCAAGGATCCCCGCTTGCAGGCCGGCAATCCCCCCCGCAGCAGCTAGGTGATTATCCTTGATTAATACCATGCCATGCAGACCCATGCGGTGATTTTTTCCACCGCCTGCGACCACGGCGGCTTTTTCCATGATGCGGAAACCCGGAGTGGTTTTTCTGGTATCGAGGATGGTTGCCCCGGTTCCTTTCACGGCGCTGACATAGCGACGGGTGAGCGTCGCGACGCCGCTGAGTTTTTGTAAAAAATTGAGTGCCACGCGTTCGGCGGTGAGCAGCGAAGATGCCGGCCCATGGATAGAGAGCGCGGTTTCGCCTGGTCCGAGAGCCGATCCATCCGGCTTCCTTTGCACGATTTGGAGGCGGGGATCCACCCGCTGAAAAACCTCCTCAGCGACATCACCTCCCGCAAAAATGCATGCGGTTCGCGCAACAATGTGCCCCACCACATTCACATCCGGACCGGCAAACAAGGTCGTGGTCACATCCCCGGATCCAATATCTTCCTGCAGAGCAAGTCCAATCAGATCGGAACCAAAACGCAGGGTCTGGGTGCCGGGTTCCATGGATCAAATCGCAGCGGGGACTGGTCCGC
>JBGSVX010000684.1:0-9581 GCA_041752795.1 Terrimicrobiaceae bacterium | reverse complement strand
GGCCCAGATTCTGAGTTTTTGAGAGGGCAGGTGTTCCACCGGCCATGTTGGGTAAAACAGCGAGACCGAGATCAGAACCGAAACTGGAAGCCAAAGCAGAGCGCCCGCTGACCATGCGCCAGCAAACACGCCAGTGACCGCCAGCAAAGCAAAAAGCAAGACTGGCACGAGCACACCGGTCAGAACAATTCGTTGTGTTGAAAAATCCGGTTTCAAAACCCGGAGGCGGGCCGTGACGATATTGCCCGTGTGGGCGGCCATGCAGAGAAAAAATGGGATCAGGTATTGGCGGTCTTCCGAGATTTCGTGAAGGATGAGCCAGAAGAAACCGCCGGCCATCACGCGCGTGACAGCGTGCAAGTTTTGAACCGGGCGGGCATCAGAGGGAAATGCAGGCAGGCGAACATAAACCAAAAACAGAAGCAGTGGCGGGAGCAGCCAGAACAGGCCCCCAAGAGCCCAGAGAGCATATCCGGAGAGCGCCCCCGCCAGCACGGCACTGTCACTGAGCGTCGTACGCTTGCGCCACAGAAGCACAAAAACCACAAGGGCAACAATCACCAGAAGCCTCACAAAAAGAGCCTGCGCGGTCATTGGCAAATAAATCTGAAGCAGAATAAACATGCCAACCGGAATGATGAGATTGTCCTGACCCCGCCATGAGATCGCTTCCATGAGCATCACAAGAAACCCGGCGGTCAGGCTGATCAGCAGCGTCTCCGCGCGGCCGGTGTCGCTGAAAAGCAGGAGCGGAATGTGGCAGCTCAGAAAAGCCGCCGTAAAAAATGCGAGGGAGCCCTCGGCGCTTTTCAGTCCTTCATCCGTACGGTAACGAGCCATCCCGTAACGCCCTCCAATCAGCGCCCCGACCGAGTCCGCCACGGTGAGGGTCAGAACAGGAATCACATAAAGCAGGGGATTGCCACGGGCCAAAACAAAGACAATTGCCACGGCAACCGGAAAATAAAATTCTCCGAACGACTGACGTTCCACGCCGCCGAGCACCGAACCAAAGCGGGCTTTTATTGATGGCAGAACGCGGACAGCGGTCAGCGCAGAGACTGCCAGCGCGGCAAGGACAATCACCGGCCAGATCTCATGAAAGATCCATGGAAAACCCAGGCAGACAATTCCCATGCCCACATGCACGGCTTTGCGAGAAAGTTCCGGGGATAGCAATTTTTGAAATGCCTTTGTGAGCCCGCCGAGGAGGCCGAGCGCGGCGAGCACGGTGATGATTCCGATCCAAGGATTCACGAGATTTTCTCCACAACAAATTCTTAAGGCACGTTGTCGCCAAGATGATGGGAGTTGGCAAGTTCGGTGAGCGGGCGATGATTGGCTGCAGCCAAATGTTTGTTGACACCGCAGAGGCGTGGCTCCATTTTTGTGCTACAATGAAAATGGCCACGGTTCGAGATTTGAGAAACCGTTACACCAGCGTGCTTCGCTGGGTGAGTGCGGGGGAAGATGTGCTCATTACGCAGCGGGGCATCGTCATTGCGAGATTGAGCCCGGAGACGGCGCAAACCGCCCAGGTCGTGGACTGGGCTTCGAGCCCTGAAGTTTTGCGGGATCGCAGCGGGGATCATGTTTTGAGTGCCGAGCAATCGGCAGAGATCCTTGCGGAGGCTGGCGGCAAATGGTGATCGCCTGTGACACCAGTTTCCTTTTTTCGCTATATGGAAACGATGTGCATAGCCCGAAGGCCGTGGCGTGGGCAGCTCAGAATACGAGGGCTCTCCATCTGAACAGTTTGACTCATTTTGAGTTTGGCAATGCCCTGAGGTTTTCAGAGTTTCGCAGGGTTATCCGGCCGGGGTTCGCTGCTGTGTGTTGGGCTGGATTTGAGGCTGCGATTGCCCAAGGGCGGCTGATTGTTGTCACCTCCAACTTGGCGGACGTTGTCGATGAAGCCCGACGGCTCTCATCCCTGAGGACCCTCGCTGGTGGGCATCGTGGATTTGATATTCTTCATGTGGCGAGTGCTCTGAAAATGAAGGCAACCCATTTTCTTACCTTTGACGAAAACCAGAAAAAACTCGCTGAATCGGAGGGCCTTGCCGTCCCGGTTTAGCAGGCTAGAAACGAGGGACTCACTGGATTTCCTCCACAACAAAGGCACTGTAAAAAAAGGCCTTGTCCTGAAGATGAAGTTTTGTGGCCAAGTCCGTGAGCGGGCGGATTTGGGCTTTTAATGATTCGGGAGATCTCCGGGGAGCGAGCATGTTCCAATAGGCGATGCGTGAACCGGGGGCCGAGATTTCCGAAATGCGGCCGAGCAGGCGGTTGGTGATTTCCTCCGAAAGATATTCGAAGAGATCGCTGAGATTGTATTTTGTGAAGTGGCCGGTGGTTTGCGTGCCCAAAAAATCTTCCAGTGGTGCGAGGTGCCATTCCAAGCGGTTCAGATTGTTTCTGATGACTTCAAAATTTTCTTCCCGGAGGTAAAGAGGCAGCGTGTTTCCGTGGTGGCCTTTAAGGATCCAATGGAGGTAGGGATTCCGTGAGGGCTCCAGGATGGTGAGGGCGTGTTTGGTGCGGGCGAGAATTTTTTCGGCGACACTGCCTTCGACATAGCGGAAAAAACTCGCATCCCGACCAAGGGCTCCCATCACAGCGCGTGAGAAGAAAAATTGAAAAAGCAAACGCCAACGCCACGTATTCCAGTGGTCCTCATAAAAGCGAATGCGTTCCTCCTGGTTGCGTGGCTCCAACAAACCATCAATCATTCGTTGCGAATGAACGAGTGGAAGCATGCGCTCACGGAACACACGAAAATAGTTTTCGAATTTTCCGGCATGTCCGACTCCACGGGTAATATCCGGTTTCCTTGCATCCCAGAATTTGCGGGTATTTGGTGAGAGATCGTCGCGGAGGGCCTGATAATAAAACTCCCGGCGGGTCCCTTGAGGGTTCCCTGGAATCGAGCCAACGAGTTCAAGGAGTTCCCGGTGTTGCAATTTCCGGAATCCAGCGACGCGCAGTTCGAGGCAGGCCAGCTGCGCGGGGTTCATGTCCAACGCGACCACGCGCCGGGGGCTTCGTGCGAGCATGGCGAACGCGTTGTCACCCGCGGAGGCAATCGACAGGCAATTGTCCTCTGGTTGAATGCTCAAAGCTTCGATGAGAATGTCCGCATCCTCCCAGACCTGGGCGTAACGGATGATTGAAAAATCCGCGTGCGCGGCGGCTTCACTTGGCATCGGAAGAAGAGTTGAGGCGGGTCACCCGGCCGGTGGAGCCATCCAGTTCGATCTCATCCCCAGAGTCAAGCCAGGAGGTCAGGCCGGAGATCGAGACCACAGCAGGGATTCCCATTTCGCGCGCAACAATCGCCGAATGAGACAGCAGGCTTCCATGTTCCACCAACAGCCCGGCGGCCGAGGGAAATAACATGATCCATCCCGGATCCGTGCGGGGAGCCACAAGGATCTCACCGGGTTCTATGACGGCATGACGCGGATCCACGATCACACGCGCGCGTCCACGAATGACGCCCGGGCAACACCCGATGCCTTTGCGTTCTTCACCCCCGGCGGCAGGAGCATGATGCGTGGGGGAGCCCTCATACGATCCTGCGGCCTGAACCACTCCTCGAGTTTCAAACCGACCACCCGGCGCCGTGTCTTTCCACTTTGCAAATTCGGATTTTCTCAGAGCAGCCAACTCCCCGAGCCGGGTGGTCACTCCCGTTCCCTCCACAAAGCCAAGGGCCTCTTCCGTTTCCAAATAAAAAATATCCCGTGGGTCATCGAGCACGCGTATCGCATGGAACCGCCTGCCGAGCTCAAGAAAAATCCTGCGCACCCGACCGAAAACCCGCGTTCTTTCAAAACGAAGATTTTCCCGGTTCAGAACCCGCTGCCTTGTTTGCTGGACCACAAAATCAAAAATCACCCTGCGAATCGGTTGGCCATGCAGAGCTTTGTCAACACGCGCCTAGGCGTCAGCAGAAGCTTTTCCCGCGTCAAAGCCCGCCTGGGCAGGTTGCCGGGCCAACCTTGCAATGGAGTGCAGGACCATCTGCGGATCATCATGCAGAGTCGCACTTTCCAATTTGAGTTCCTCCAAACACCGATCCCCGAATTTTTCCAAGTATTCCTGGAAAGTTTTAAAAAATTCCGGGAACTCAGCGGCGAGAGATGGGGGCAGTGAGTCCGCTTCGAGAGCTGACAACAACGCGGGATTCGCGCGGGCCATGGACGCCATGTGCAGGATGCGTTTGGCGGGCTCGGCGCTGATCATTCCACCCTGACACACGATCAAATCGTTTTGAAGCGTGCCGTCCGGGTCAGCGCACCAGGCATCCACCAATTTGCGGGAAACCCCAAAATAGATCATCGCAAAAAAATCATTGATGAGCGGAGCATCCCAGCGGGTCAACAATTGCTTTTGCAGATTCCGGTAGCTTGCGGCCAACTCATCAGGCCTCATATCCTCCAATGCAATGTCGCCAAGGGTGAGAGCGTCATCCAGCCGTTTGTAAAAGGCGGCAATTTTTTTGTGAAGCATCAGATGATTTGCAACGAGCGCAGTCACAGTCCCCGCAATTTCCAAATAGTCACGAAGCCTCGGGCTCCGGGTTTCTCCGACCACAATCGGCAGGGCTTCATCAGGCAGGCCCTCTTTCACTCCCATCATTTGCTCCATGAATTTCTGATTCACCGCAAATCCCGGTAACATGGCCAGAACCCGGTACCAGCTCAGGAGATTGTAATACACACGACCTTGAATGAGCCCGAGCATCCGGCCAAAGACATCCCGGTTGGCTTCAATGCGGTGTGCGGGAACATTCAGGATTTTGACAAACTGACGATACACTTCCTCATAAATTTCCCGTGCGAAACTGAACGTGAGTGGAGTGGTGATGCCGCTGTAACTCTCTGCGATGTTGCTGTTGTCCCAGAGCTGCCATGCACCATCGGGGTCCGGGAGAGAAGCAAGAGAGGTGATCGGGCGGGATTGAAGAATGTGCAGTTCGGTGTCGGCAATGGCCCACTCGATGTCCTGAGGCTGACCGAACACATGCGCTGCGCTTCGGGCAAGGGATGCAATGTCCTTGATGGCGTGATCCGTCAGTCCGGCCTGTCCGCCAAGATTGCGCTGAACAATGTTTCCCGAGCGATCCACTTGGTATGAGTCGCCGGTGGACTCGCCCGAGACGAGTGACTCGCCGAGGCCTCTGACCGCTGCCACGACCGCGAGCCCGCGTCGACCACTGACCGGATCTGCGCTGAAAGCCACGCCTGCAGTTTCAGCGGGCACCATCACTTGAATGATCACAGCCGGCACAGGCGGCGGAATCGAGAGGCCTGCTTGCTGACGATACTGCACAATGCGTTCGCTGAATCCCGATTCCCACACTTTGCGGATCGCATCCAATAACCCCGCTGGTTCCACATTCAAAAAACTCTCCAATTGTCCCGCGAACGAATGAGCCGAACCGTCCTCATCTGCCGCCGAGGAGCGAACCGCAAATGGGCCTGAGTGCATTTTTAAAAAAGGACCCAGTGCAGCAATCAAAGCCAATGGGGCGGCATCGCGGGCGGTTGGCAGAACAACAACCCATGGAGGCACAGAAAATCCCGCACGCGTGAGAACCCCCAGCGCGCGGGCCTTGCCTCCCACCGGAAATCCAGGATCTGTTTTCCAATCAGCAATCATAAAGGAAGGCGGTCCTGACAAGCAGGACCCTCCAAAGGAGTGTGCGATTGTTGGAGGGTGTGCAATGCCGAAAAGACTTCCGCTGGAGGGCTCTGCTTGTCAGAGCCGTGATGGAAAAAAAGACGGTCCCGACAAGCAGGACCCGTCAGAGGAGTGTGCGATCGGAGCCCAACAACCATGGGCACCACGCCCAGCATAAGGTACAGGCACAGGGTCCAAACACCGGACAGTATTTCAAAGGGTTTGCCATTGCGCGGTGATTTCAAAAACGAAATCGCGAATCCGATCGAAAGAATGAAGATTCCTCCAAGCACCGCGAGCACAGGAATTGCAAACCCGATCAGCGAAGCGGCCATGACCCCACCGGTCGCCGTGAGAGCCATCACAAACAACCAGGCCGCGACCGCCTTTTGACGCCCCCAAAGAACCGAGTACGTTTCCACTCCGGTTTCTTCATCTTTTGGTGAGCGGATTTTGCGTCCGATTTCAATGACGAATCCATTGAGGAAACTGACAATCACAAACCAGAACAAGCCGGGGGGAATGCTTCCATTTGCGGTCAGCCAATCGCAGGCCGTGGCATAAAAATCGATGAGCGGCATGATGAACATGTGGGACCACATGTAGGTGAACGGGTGGGCTTTCAACCACCTGCGGCAAAAAAACTCCCGGCTCATGAGGCCGAGGTAGAGCCATGTGATGAGGAGCACTGGAACAAGCCGGAGGTCCAGCCATGCGGCGAGGCCAAGCTGGACGAGAGCGGTGAGCACCCAGAGAGTGCCCAGCTCCCGCAAAGAAACCAATCCCCTCGGGACGGCGCGATACGGGCGGTATTTGGAATCTTCCTCGAAGTCCTTGAATTCATCGGCCAGCCGCAAATGAAGAAACGAAATCAGCGAAGAGCCAAACGCGACTGCGATCACCGGGAATGACGGAAAAACATTCGCGCCGCGAAGCAGGGCCGAAAAACAAACCGCGCACATGCTGAAAGCAAGAATGAGCGGACCGTGGGCAATCAGCGGAAAGCGTTCCTTCTGATACGTGTTCCAACGGCGGAGATCAGGCATCATGTTTTTCGCGGGCCAGTTTTTTGTGAGCGCGGGTGAAATGACCTGCGGCGAGGGCCCCGATGATTGAGAGTTCGCCGGCGAGGGCTAGGGCGGCAGTAACCTCTGATAATGCGCGAGCGTGGCCGGTTCCCCGGAGGCCGAGGATCTCCAAACACGCCGCCTGGGAAGGCAGGCCGGTGCCACCACCGACGGTTCCCACAATCACATTCGGAAGGGTCACTGCGGCGTAGAGACTGTCATCCACCTGACGCTCAAAGCGGGTCACTCCGACGGAAGCTTCGGAAACGCAGGCCACATCCTGGCCGGTGGCAAGGAACAGGGCGGCGAGGCCATTGGCGTAGTGACCCTGAACCCCGATCGTTCCGCTTAATACGCCGCCCAAAGCCGACATGCGCCAGTATTCTTCCATCGCAGTCGCATTCGTGTGCAGGCGCTTTTCCAGTTCCTCCGCAGGGATCCGGCACTCAGCAGCCACTTTTCGACCGCGCACATTTTGGAATGACTGGGCACTCGCCTTTTTGTCACCGGAAAGATTCGCTTCCACAAATTGGTATTTGGGTTTCACCGGGGACGTTGCGGCGATGAGATCACAGATCGCCTGCGTGGCAATGGTCACCATGTTTTGACCCGAGGCGTCTCCGGTAAAAAATTCAAAGATGAGATAAACATGATTCCCCTCCACGGTCAGTCGCAGATCGGTGAGTTTTCCATGATGCGTCGTGGCTTGTGCGGCTTGGGCAAAAGACTCACGCTGTGTCAGCACCCAGCTCACAAATTCCCCCACCTCACGCAAATTTGAAAACACAAACCCCGGAGCGCGCGTGACCCCTTCGGCAAGAATGAGTGTCGAACACCCGCCGCTTTCGCTGATCAATTGGCATCCCCGTGTGTAGGATGCCACGAGGGCCGCTTCCGTGGTTGCCAGCGGAACATAATAATCCCCACTCGCCGCGCAGCCATTCACGCGCAGCGGACCCGCAATCGCCACGGGAACTTCCACCGTGCCAATGCCATATTCGATGTTCGAGGCATAAACATCCAGGTTTCCTCCGGACCACAAAACGTCCTTCGCGGCCGCCGCATGAGAAAGCAACTGCCACCGCCGGCGAACAGCCTCCTCCGTGGTCAAAGTGGCTCCCGGTACCCGGGGGAACGCCGGATCAAACCGGGGTTCCAGTTTTTTGAGAAACTCCGCCGGGGACTCGCCGCCGGTGAGCCGGTCCACAAAGGACGAAGCATTTCGCGAACTGGTTGACATGGTTCGCATCATGACTGATCACTTGGCAAATTCGAGAGCAATCAGCTCTCCATCTCACAAAAGAGGCGTTGTTCAAAACTGGTGGCAATTCCCACCCGGCGCAGAGACTCCTCATTTTGCAATCCTTGCTGCTGGCTCCATGGCAAGTGCAAAGCCATGTATCGGCCTGCACTTGTGGCGCTGTCTGCATGAAATGACCCGACATCCTTGCGCACGGGCTCAGCCTGCACCACCGGAACACTGCCGGTCACACAGTCCAACTCCGCCGCAAGCCCATGCGACCGCAGAAGCTCCAAATCGGAGAGCATCATATCAATCGACTCCCGACCGACCGGACTGACCCCTATGCCATCACAATGGAAGGAACCCGAGGACCTCATTGCCCGAGTCAATAGCCGGGTGAGGGGATGGATCGGCTACTTCCACCACGCCAACAGCTCGCGCGTGTTCTGCAAAGTGCAATGGCAACTCCGGGAGAGACTGAGACGTTGGCTTTGGAAAAAGCACGGAAAGACTCAGGCTCAATACGGAAAAGCCTTCAGCGACGCACGCCTCCACGATCACCACGGCTTGATCAGGTTCCCCATGCACATCAAAAGGCAAACTTGATGAAGCAAACCGAAGAACGGCACTCCGAGAGCCGGATGCGGCAAATCTGCAAGTCCGGTTCGATGAGGGGGATGGAAGTCGGCGGTCATTGGCCTTGGGCCTCTCATTCCGTAGCTTCCATCCCTACTCTACCCGACCCCATCGGCTGTTCTCGACCCTATCGCTGTTCCATTTTCGGTTCCCTCACACAAATCGCACAACTTCAAGGAGCCAAACTCATTGATATGTTCCGCGCACTTTTCCGCGAGTCACCCAATCCTGCTCAGGACATCATTTTCAGTTCCTCCCCAGTGCCAAACCTTTCGGGCTAAACTGTTACATCTGCCTGAGTGACATCATAAATTTTCTTGAATAGGGGCCTCCGTGGCGCTAAAAAAGCCCAATGAAACGCCATGGACAAAGTCTATCCTTCGAGGCGACACTTGTAGGAGTTATGTCCCCGGCGACTTATCTCCTGCAAATGTCGCCGGCGACTCAATACTACTCTTAACATATTGAACGCCGCCGAGCACATCGTTGATTGCTACTATCGAATGGTTGAGCAGTGCTTCACCATGAGCGATGCAAAAGTCATTGGTGGTGTCAATCGCCAACTCGACATACTCGCCGTCAATCTGAAGACAGGAAAGCAGTTTCACATCGAGAGCAGTGTTACCCACCGAAAGGGGTGGGCTCCCAAAACAATCGATCTCAAAACGATATTTAATAAGAAATTTCTGGGGCTGCCTATAAAACGAGTCGGAGCGAAGACCGACTATGCCCTGGGCAAGGGCTACAAGAAGAATATTGAGGAGACTTACGAGGCCTACGGCCTCAACGCAAAACAGGTTCATCGCGTTGACTCTTCGTCGTTTTGAGTGGGCTTAAATGTGCGCGATTTTGAGGTTGAGTCCACCGGCTTTGAGATAAGCGGCAATTCGAAAGTAGTGAAAATTCCGAAACCCTCGCGCCATTCTCTTAGCGATTTGCAGATTTCC
>JBGSVX010000683.1:0-3485 GCA_041752795.1 Terrimicrobiaceae bacterium | reverse complement strand
AACGACAATCTGCGGGGCATTGAAATTTTGTCCTGCCGGGCCGAACCGGTTCCGGCGGGTGATCCGGTGGTTCTTGACGTCGTGGTGGCCAACACGTCGGGTGACGAACGAACGGGCCTCCGGGTTCGATACCGCGTGGGTTGGTCACTCCGGGGAAACGCTGAGATTCCGGCACTTGCTGCCGGAACACGGAGGACCATATCAATCTCTCTGCCAGCCACCACACGGGGAGCGCGCACGGTTCCTCAAATTGTTGTCTCGAGTTCACTGCCGGTCGGTTTGTGTTTTGCATGGAAAACATTTCCCGGACCATGGAAATTTTTTGTCTATCCCAAAGGAAAATCCTGGAAGCCGATTCCGATGGGAGGAGGTGACGGAGCGGGTGGAAAAGAGCACGGGAGGGACGATGTGGACGGATACCGGAGTTATGTGCCCGGAGATCCGCCCTCGCGGATTGACTGGCGGGTATTTGCACGAACCGGCAGGCCGGTCGTCCGCACCTTCGAGGGAGGAGCCCACACTGCCACCATCTTCCGATGGGAAGATACCAGCTTCCTTGAGGACACCGAAGACCGATTGGAACAATTCAGCGCATGGGCCACGTCCGGCATGCGAACCGGAACTCCGTTTGATGCCGAATTCCATGGAACCCACTTTTCAGAGAAGACCCTGCGCGCCCTCAGAATCGCGCTCGCATCACAGGGAGGCGAGCAATGAAAGAAACCCAGCGCATCAAATCCTGTGGTTGGTTTCTCGCGGCATGGTTTGCAGTTCATGCACTGGGTCTGCCCATGCCTGGACCCGCGAGCGCTCTGGTTTGGCTTGTGCTTGTTTTAGGAGCCATGGCGAGAGGCGCAGGGCATTTCCCTCCGTGGTGGGTCAGTGTGCTTCTTGCATTTGGTGGAGTCATTGTCATCAAGGCCATGGGTTTATGGATGGAATCCCTTGCTGGATTTTCCGTCCTGTGGGCCGGAGCCATTCTGCTATTAAGCCCTCTCACTCCACGGCGCAGTCTTTGGGTTTTGCTATGTGCCCTGCTTGTGCTGACCACGCTGGCTCTTGCATCAACCGTCGAACTCCCATCCTTCGTGCTGGCATTGGATGTGATGATTTTGATGTCAATTGCCCAGCAAACCCATTCCCCAGAGGAATCACGAGGAGGCTTTCTGCTCCGCTCTCTGCGTTTTCTGATTCCTGTCGCCATTGTGGTGATCTCCGCGTTTGCTCTGTTTCCTTCTCTGTCTCTGCGCACAAACGCCGCACTCACAGGGTTTTCGTCAGGCCTCAATCCCTCGGAGTTTGCCGCCCTGCAGCGCAGCCGAAAAATTGCTTTTGTGGCCACATTCCCGGAGGGCGCTTCCCTTCCCAAAGCCGGAGATCTTTTCTGGCGTGCGGAAATCCTCGAGGTCAATCAGGGGCTGAGGTGGAGCCGCGGACCGGTGCGGGACAATGTTCTGATTCCAAACACCCAACCGGCCACATGGCACTATACCCTTGGCATTCGTCCCGGACGACCTGTCGCCCCATTGGATCTGCCGGTGACCCGGCCGGATGGAACCCTGCTTTTTACCGTTCCCCCCGAGGATTCGTTTTCGGATGAAACCCTGTGGAACGTGAGTTCGTCAGCCTCCCCGGCGATGGACCCACCCGACTCGAAAGTCTCCCGCGGCAATCTCGCGGTACCATCCGAGGTTGCTTCCAACAAACAACTCCAAATCCTCGTCCACACTCTGTTTTCAAATCAAAGCGGAGTTTCAAATCACCTAAAAAGCCTCGGTTCCTGGCTGAAAAAATCCGGAATGGTTTACACAACGCGTCCGGGTCGGGTTCGTGGAATATCCGATCTGCTCTTTGAATCCAAAAAAGGGTTCTGCGAACATTATGCAGCCGCCGGTGCCAACCTCCTCCGCATGGCCGGCATCCCGACGCGTGTGGTCAGCGGATATCGCGGCGGACAATGGAATCCCTGGTCAAGAACCATCACCGTGCGTGACTACCATGCTCACGCGTGGCTGGAAGCATGGGACCCGGCGACCGGACACTGGATTCGTTTTGACCCGACATCGCAAGTGTCCGCAGGTTTTGAGCCGGGCCTCCAGCGCGAAGTGGATCCCTCCAGTTGGCCATGGCACCAATGGGTCGCGGCCTACACAGCCAATGCTCTGACCTCTGCTTCCAAACGCTTCTCCGCGGTTTGGGATTTTCTTGTCCCTCACCTCGGGCTTCCGTTAATCCTCGTTGTTGTTACCATCCTCCTTTGGCTTGCAGGGAAAAAACTCTCCTCACGCAATCCGGTCACAGGCGCCCTGTCTGCATTGGAAACCTATGCCACCCAAAAATCGCTTCCTCGAAACGCCGGGGAATCGGTGCTCTCATGGATCAAACGCCTGCGCGCCAGCTTCCCAAAGGACGCAGAACCACTCGATGGCTTTGCGACCAATTACGAACGTGTTGTGTTCGGTCGACCGGACGCGAGCGACAGGTCCCAAGTCCACCTGATTGCTGCCTCCAAGCTCCTTCGGAAAATTAATTAACGTTCAGGCAAAAAATGGATTCGAAATTTTTTGCTCCGCGACGGTGGTGAGGGGGCCATGGCCCGGGGCGATGACCGTTTCGTCAGGCAGCGAGAGGATTTCATCACGAGTCGTGCGAAGGGCATCTTGGTAGGAAACTTTGCCACCGCCCATGCTCCCTGCAAAAATGGCATCCCCCGCTACCGCGAGGCGCTGATTCAATCCATCAACAACGTAAGTGATTCCTCCATCGGCATGACCCCATGTCAGACGCGTGCCGATCTGCAGGCCATCGAAGGTCCACGATTGGCCTGCGGTGAAGGCCTCGGTGCCTTGAAGGCGGGCCTCACGATCTCCAAGAAATGCGGGAGCTCCGGTTTTTTCAACAAGGCGGTCGAGTTCAATCACATGGTCCCCGTGAGCATGCGTGATGAAGATGCCTGCCACTTTCAATCCATGTTCACGGATGAAATCCAGCATGGGGTCAGCATCGGCTCCAGTATCAAAAATCAAAGCCAGTTTTGTCAGTTCGTTCCAGACCAGAAACGAATTGACGGTCATGTCACCGAACGGCGTGTTAAAAAGTGCAAGGCCGAAAACCTTGATCGGGACAGGGATGTAAGTTCCCGACGCAAGTGCCACCAGCGCCGGAGCATTGAGTTTCAGAACCGGGGCAATCGCGCTCAGGGCAGCCTCATCCGGCTTGCCGTCCAAGATTCCAGAAAGCACTTGGACGTCGATGCCTGCTTTCGCGGCAACCTCCTCCGGAGTCAAGTTCCAGCCGCGCAGGGCCTTGCCAACCACATCGGCAAAGGTGTCTTCAAGCGGGATTCGATTCATAATTAGAAGCGGTCAGGGCACCGGGTTGGCTTTGATGAATTTCTGAAACCAGATGCCCGAGGGTTCAAGGATCAGGGATCGTTTGTCCGGAGTTAGCCGGGAGAGTCCGAAATTCGCGCCATAGCCTTCGGC
>JBGSVX010000682.1:0-5851 GCA_041752795.1 Terrimicrobiaceae bacterium | reverse complement strand
TGGGCAGATGTGCGTGCTCTCGTGCTCGACAAATTTGTTGCGGGCCTGCGTGCAGACAAACTCGATTTTTGCGGCATGTTGTTTCCCGGCCTCATGCTGACCTCCTCCGGACTCAAAGTTTTGGAATTTAATTGCCGATTCGGTGACCCCGAAACCCAGGTCCTCCTCCGACGCCTCGAATCGGACCTCCTCGATCTGCTCTGGGCCGCCACGGAAAACCAAGTCACCACGCAAACCCCCAACTGGAGTTCCCAAGCCGCATGCTGTGTCATCGTTGCATCCGGCGGATATCCGGGCTCCTACGAGACCGGCAAAAAAATCTCAGGTATCGCCGAGGCATCGACTGATCCCAATGTCGTCGTCTTTCACGCTGGAACCAAAATGCGCGAATCAGATGTCATCACCTCCGGTGGCCGAGTGCTCGGGGTCACCGCCACAGGCCGCGACCTTCCAGCCGCACGCAAATCCGCCTACTCAGCAGTCCAAAAAATCCAATTCGATGCCATGGAATTCCGTGGCGATATCGGGGACGCCTTGACCAATAATCAGCCTGATCAAATTTGAGTTTTCAAAGACACGTCCCAAGCCGGAAAGTAAGCCATAGAGAACACAGAGAAAAATAACTTTCAAACCACAAGTTCGCAAAAAATTCTGTTAATTCTGTTAAAAAACATCCAATGATGCCTCAGGTTTATTGCCCGCGAAACTCACGAAAAAACCAGGGGGAACGGTCGTTCCGATTGTTATCAAAAAAGACTGAAATTCTACATCAGAAAACGAAGAGAGCGAAGTATGACTCTTGATGCGACATTTGTAGGAGTTACACAGCGCACGGCATACCTCCGACAAATGCCGCTCGCGGCTTAAAAATGCTGTTCGGCAGAAGAATTTTCTAAGTAACCCGATGCCACCGGTTCTCACAAATACATGAAGTCAATATTCACTCTCTTCCTTTTCGTCGGAATGATGCATCTCCACGCTGCGGACGAACCAGCTCATTCCAAGCGGAAGTTGCCCATACTCTCCATCAAGGCGGCCATCGATAAAGCCGAGGCATTCGTCAAAGAAGAGAAAATTATCAAGGAAGGGAAGTTCCTGGCACGCGCCGAGTATCATGAGAGTGGTCCGTGGAGCGAACCCAATCTGGAGAAAAAGACCTCCGGACCATACTGGCAGATTACTTACGAACCTGATAAATTGGCCGATGGCGGTCAGATTTTCGTCCTGATATACATGGACGGGAAAGCACGATATGTTGGAGGTCGATGAAGCTTTCGAACAAGACGTGCATGGGCAACCGCTACCGGCCCCATGTCGGCGGAGTCATGCGTGGATTCATCCTTCACCACCCGTTTTCGCATCGGCTCCCGATGGTTGCGGTTCCATCACTTTGACGTTAGGGAAGAAAATAGAATGAAAACACTCATACTCCTAATCTGTTCATCGATTGTTCTAGCCGGATGTTCTGACGAGCCCTCCCAAGCCGAAAGTGCGCAGATGCGATTGGCGCAAGCGGTAGCGGAGTCACAAGCAGCCGACGGTGAGTTTTTTCTCGCGGTCGCGTGGAGTGAAGAGGGATCTAAAACACTTGAAGCCATTCAGGATCTGACGATGCCTTACATGTCTCCAAAAGCGGAACTGAAGACTTTGCGAGCAAGCTTCACCCCCGGCACTTACAGTAACGACGGCGGAAAGGAATCTGGCAGCGGCTCTTGTTATTTCGTCTGGAAAGAATTACCTGAAACAAGAGCTAAACTCATTGGAGAACTCCAAAGCCTGAATTCCGCAAGTCGCAAATCCTTTGTTCTTGTAGCTACTGAATCAAGCGACGCGAACAAGCCGTGAGATGCAGCCGGCGACAACGTCCTTCTTTGCATTCGAACTGCCCACCGCCGGTGCATCCACTCTAACGTAAGCCAATAATCATAAAACTACTCGCCGCATGGACAAGGTTGACGTGAAGAAACAGTTCCCATTGCTCTATCGAGTATCGAGCAAGCAGGTCAGCGAGGTGGACGTGCCTCCCCTACGTTACCTGATGATCGATGGAGAGGGCGACCCGAACATATCGTCTGAATACGCACGGGCTATTGAAGCGCTTTTCTCGGTATCTTATGTTACAAAATTTGCCGTGAAGAGGGGTTCTCCCGGAATTGAATATGGGGTAATGCCTTTGGAGGGATTGTGGTGGGCAGATGATTGGTCTGCCTTCATTGCAGCTGAAAAGAGCAAGTGGAAGTGGACGATGATGATTCTTCAGCCGGATTTTGTTCCAGATGATGTCGTGCATCAGGCTATTGACGATGTTGTGGCGAAGAAATCTTTGGATGCCGCCAAGAATCTGCGGTTGGAGATTTTTCATGAAGGGAGAAGTGCTCAGATTCTGCACATTGGACCTTTCTCGGAAGAAGGGCCGACAATTGAGAAGGTTCACCAGTATATTGATGAGAAGTCAGCGAAGCGAGGGAAGCACCATGAGATCTATTTGAGTGACATCCGCAGAGCCGCACCCGAGAAGTGGAAGACAATCATCCGCCAGCCAATGCAATGACCACAAAAAAACCGGGAACAAGCCGTTCCATTCAACGGTTGGTAAGGCTCCAGTTTGAATTCGGGCTTCCCTCCCCGCTGTGGATGAGCTAGACGTTTTGCAATAAAATGAGACGATGCCTTTTGCTTATTGCACTGCCTTTCCTTTTGCTGCTCGAAGGGTGTGGCGAGCCAAAGGCTGATCTATCAACTCCGAAGACCCATACATCTGGAGCCATCACCTTCAATTACCCAAAGAACTGGAAGATTACAGAAGATTCTGTCACGCCGGAGATTCGGTATCTTTTTGTGGAGACCCCAGGCGATGCTCTTGTGATTCTTCAGTCATATCCGGCGGGAGAGGCCAGTAATATTGAGGTATTCTCCAAGAAGTTTTCCGAGAGCACCTCTGCTGAGACACCTATCGGGGAAATTGCTAAATCAACATTTACCGACATTCCTGATTCGGGCGGATTCAACTGGATTGCAGAAAATTTCGAGATTAGCCTGCTGGGACACTCTGTTCCGCACCGGCGACTATATGGAACCAAAGAGATTGGTGGGAGGCAGGTTTTTCTGATCCTTCAGGTGGCAACCGAAGACTTCTCAAAAGCAGAGCCTGGATTTCAGTTAATACGTGACTCATTACAAAGTAGCCCAAAGGCAGAGCAAGCCGTGGATGGCAACCCCCACTAGCCATTTTGTTAGCGATGGGGCCGATGGGTTCAGGCCTTTTTTTAAATCACGGAACCGCCGAAGATGGTTCCTGGAATTGCAAGACATTGTCATGGGAGGTTTTCCGGGAATGTGTGCAGAGGCAACGATCTTGTATTTCAGCGCAGACGTCGGTAAAAAATAATCATGGAATCCCTGGCATTGATCGTCCACGCGGCCAATCATACATTGATTCAAGAAGGCAAGGTCGAAGCAATATCGAACTTTTTTGCTGCGGATTATGTCGCGCACCTCACAGATCAGGATCTGGCCGGCGGGCACAAGCTGATCCGTGGGATGCTGGATTTGTATCGTCGAGCGTTTCCCAATCCCCAGGTAGAGGTAGAGATTTTATTGGAGGGGACAGATCGCGTCTCCTGGCAGCGGACGATTCGCGCCAGACAAGAGGGGGCGTTCAAGGGTTTTCCAGCTTCCGGATGTGACATCATTTGGCGGGATGTTGTGACCAGTCATTTTCGTGGTGGTCTGATCGCCGAGGAATGGGTGATCTCGGACCTTGCTGAGAGGCTTCTGCTTTCAAGGAAGAGGTGACAGGTGGCAATGGGCCGTGAGGCCCCAGGAATCAAAGGCTTTTTCTCGGCACGGGAGGTTTCCTTGTCTGTGATGGGACTTTACAGCGGGCGGAATCTCTGAGATGGTTGCCGGTTCTTATGGAAGTTCTTATTTGGATTTTGCTTGCGGTTCACATTTTTGTCTGTGCCCTCCTTGTGGGCGCGGTGCTCATGCAATTGCCCCGGAGTGAGGGGCTTGGTGCGGCGTTTGGCGGGGGTGCTGCGGAAAACGTGTTTGGTGCGCAGACAACCCATGTGCTTGCAAAACTGACCGTTTGGCTCGGCGTGGCCTTTTTTGTGATCACGCTTTTGCTGGCCATTGCCTTTGCGAACAATCAGCCATCAACCTCCAAACTTGAGAAAGATTTGTTGTCCGCTCCGATTCCTGAGGCAGCGGCCACTCCGGACATGGGTCCCTCGACGGACGTTTTGCCGGTCACTCCCTCGACGGAGATCAAGACCGAGCCCATGACGCTTCAGCCGGAATCGGCTCCTTCTCCGACACCGTTCCTTGATTCCGCGGTGCCGGCTCCTGCAAATCCCTGAATCCGGGATGTTCCCGTTTCTTCAATGAAGGAATGATTCTCTCCAAGACCATTCGATCGGTGCGGTTGGCTCTTCAGTCTGCCGCCCGGCCTGTGGTCTTGGTGCCCACGATGGGCGGCCTGCACGGGGGGCATAGGGACCTGATTGTCCTGGCGCGTCGTCGTGCCGGGGCCAAAGGCACCGTTGTTGTTTCCATCTTCGTGAATCCCACGCAGTTCGGCCCCAAAGAAGATTTTTCAAAATATCCCAGGACTCCGGCCTCGGATTTTTCTTTGTGTGAAGCGGCGGGTGCGGACATCATTTTTTCTCCATCGCCTGAAGGCATGTATTTTCCAGATCGTTCCGTATTTGTGGACGAGTCGGTGCTTTCGCTGCCGTTGTGCGGAAAGTCGCGGCCGGGCCATTTTCGAGGGGTCTGCACGGTGGTCGCAAAATTGTTTCATATCGTTCAACCCGATGAGGCCGTGTTTGGAGAAAAAGACTGGCAGCAACTCGCAGTTATTCGCCAAATGGTTCGTGATCTCAATTTTCCAGTCAAAATTGTTCCTCATCCCACCGTGCGCGAGGCGGATGGTTTGGCGCTGAGCTCACGGAATGTGTATCTCACGCCCGAGCAACGGGCGGTCGCTCCACGGATTAACAAAATTCTTAGGGAGTGCGCAGCGAGCGGAGCATCTCCCTCATCTGCTGCGAAATCGGCCCGAGCGCGGATTGACAAAATCCCTGACGCCAAAGTGGACTATGTCGAGGCCGTGCATCCCGACACGCTGCAACCGGCGGTGGCCCGACCGGCGCGTTTGGTTGCCGCGGTTTTTCTTGGGAAACCTCGCCTGATTGACAATGTTTCTATGAAATCCCCACGGCGCAAAGTGCCAGCAAAACGATGAGAGAGTTTGATACGATAGTGATTGGCAGTGGCATTGCGGGGCTTTCTTTTGCCCTCAAAGCTGCGGAGGACGGTTCGGTGGCCTTGGTGACCAAACGCAAGCTGGAAGATTCCAACACCGCCTGGGCGCAGGGTGGGGTGGCGTGTGTGGTCAGCAATGAAGATTCCTTCGAACTGCACATCCAGGACACCTTGGTTGCCGGAGCGGGGCTCTGTGACGAAGAAACCGTGCGGGTTGTTGTCACCGAAGGACCCGAGCGCATTGCCGGCCTGATGGAGATCGGGGTTCGGTTTGATGAACGCCTTGACGAAAATGGTGAGCGCGAGTTGGATTTGGGGCGCGAAGGCGGGCATTCCAAGCGACGGGTCCTGCATTCTCATGATGCGACCGGCCAGGAAATTGAACGCGCCCTTGTGGCCCAGGTGTTCAATCACCCCAATATCACGGTGCTGGAAAATCACATGGCCGTGGATTTTTTGACGACCGGGAAACTGGGATTTGCCATGCAGAACGCCTGTGTGGGGTGTTATGTTCTGGATTCGGAAACCGGGGAGGTCGAAACCCTGCGCAGTGACGTGAATGTGTTGGCCACAGGTGGTTGCG
>JBGSVX010000681.1:0-2413 GCA_041752795.1 Terrimicrobiaceae bacterium | reverse complement strand
GTGGAGAAAATCGTCTGATTTTATTCGTAAGTGCCTGCAAATCAACAAATCAACTTTTTTATCTGCGGAACTTGGGTTAACTCTCTTATCGCGAGTGGATAAACTGCCGATCTCCCAAGCCTCATCGGAAAGGAGGTCATCCGCACTCAGGAAAAGTTGAAACAATTCACGGTTGGATACGACCTCATCCACAGTGTAGCCATCAGGATTCCGGATATGCTCCCCCCAGCGGAGACCATTTTGTGCTTGGCCCTTTCGGTATAAAAATCGAGGAGAGACTGTTTGTTGATCATGCGGATTCCTCTTGAGGCTCCATCTTTTCGCTGGTCGATTGAGAGGACACATTTTTCACCGGTAGCCGGAATGCGTTCCTCGAGAATCTCGGCAAGTGCAGTCCGGTAAAGCCCTGTGATGGGGCATTTTTGTCCTTCAGCAGGAAGTCGGATCCACTCGCTTTTTTCGTCCTTTTTGATCACAGATAGATACCTCAGACCCCATTTTGTGCGCGATGAAGAATTTTTGCCAGCGCTCAGGAGAAGGAATATTCAGAGCGAACTTTCATAACAGAAGCTCGAACCCCGGCTTTTGATCTGTTATGACTTTGTTATGAAAAACCGTGTTCCAGACCCTGCTCAACCTCGTAAGTCGTTGATAATCAGGGATGGTGCGCGATACAGGTTTCGAACCTGTGACCCCCTCCGTGTCAGGGAGGTGCTCTACCACTGAGCTAACCGCGCGTTTAAACCATCAAAAAAATGACGGATAGTTAAAATAGTCGTGATGGTGGCGTGATTGCAACGATTTTTTGGCACGATATTTTGGTGGGGCGTGTTTTGGTTTTGGTGGCATAAAGTTTCCACGTTTCTCATACGGGACTTGCAGCAATTGCGCGGTGGGGTATTTTCAAGTCATGCCATTTTTGACCTCCCGAGAGACCCGATTGATTGCCTGCATTCTTGCGGCGGTGGTGGTGGGTGCCGGAGTCAAGATGTGGCGTGACCAGGCCGCTGTGGAGCAGATTGTTGCGGCATCTCCCGAACGTTGATTTAAATATGCAGACCCTTGGAATTCATGAAGCCGTTGAAGTGCTTGCCACGAAAGATGCCCGTTACGCGAAAGAAGCGTATATGTTTTTGCGGGATGCTCTTGAGGTAACTCTCAAGCGCAGAAAAAAATCCCGCAAAGACGTGGGGAGTCATGTCTCCGCGTCTGAGTTGCTGGATGGATTTCGTTTGCACGCCATTCAGGAGTTCGGGCCAATGGCACTCACGGTGCTGGATTACTGGGGTGTGAAGTCCTGCGAAGATGTCGGGCATTTGGTTTTTGGGCTTGTGGATGCCGGGGTATTCGGGAAAACCGATGAGGACTCCCTTGAAGGGTTTCGGGCCGGCTACGATTTTGAGGAAGCCTTTGCCCGGCCATTCCGACCTGAAGTGCCTGTTTTGAACAATCCGGCCACTCAGAGTGTCGGACATCTCCAATGAACCGTTTTCTCGCTATTTTCTGCATGCTCGCCACCTCACCTCTCCACCTGATCGCAAAACAGGATGCAGCGCCGACCCCGGCTCTTTCCATCCCGAGTCCTCAAGTTCGCAAACACGTTCTTCCCAACGGTCTGACCATCATCATTGAGGAAGATCGAAATGCCCCGGTTGCCAGCCTTCAGGCTTGGTGCGGCACAGGTAGTATCCATGAGGGCAAGTGGCCCGGTGCCGGGCTTTCCCATATTCTGGAACACATGCTTTTTAAGGGCACCGACGCCCGGCCAGCCGGCGAAATCGCGCGTCAGATCCAAGACCAGGGCGGAAATGTGAACGCCTACACCAGTTTTGATCGCACGGTTTACTGGATCGATGTGCCGGCCACTGGAGCCATGCAAGCTTTGGATATTTTGGCGGACGCGATACTCAATTCCACGCTTCCCGAGGAGGAATACACGAAGGAGCAGGAAGTCATTCGTCGCGAATTTGCCATGGGATTTGATGATGCCAACCGTCAAAGTTCCCAACTCATGCTGCGCACGGTGTTCGGCGAGAGTCCATTCCGTCACCCGGTGATTGGGTATCTCGATGTTTACAACAAACTGACCCGTCAGGATGTGATGGATTATTATCATGCTCGCTACGTGCCGAACAATTTGACGTTTGTGATCAGCGGGGACGTGGATGCGGACGCGATGATTGCCCGTTTGGAGGAAATTTATAAATCAGTTTCGCGCAAGCCTCTTGAGCCGGTTTTTGTGGAGTCGGAACCAGAACAACTCGGCCGCCGCGATGCTCATGAAGAATTTGCGGCCACGGAACTGACCCGTCTCTCGCTTGCGTGGAGGATTCCTGGCCTCGACAATCCCGACACTCCGGCTTTGGACGTGCTGGGCGAAATTCTCGGTTCCGGGAAAAGCAGTCCTCTCAAC
>JBGSVX010000680.1:0-4420 GCA_041752795.1 Terrimicrobiaceae bacterium | reverse complement strand
TGGCTTTCTTGCTTTTTGCGCTCTGAGGCATTTTTGGTTTTTCCTTCCGGGCGGGTCGGATTGATCGGAAGAAGGACCTCAAACGCATCGTATATCGATTGGAGCCATGGATGCATTTTTTCGTTCAGAGTGCCTGGCAGGAATCCCAAAGTGTCCCCCATGGCCACGACCGGGCGGCTGACGGTCATGCCGTTAAAATCTCTCTGAGCAGTGAGAAAAAGACCGGCGGCCACGGCAATCAGCGTTTTGCCCGTTCCGGCCTGACCGTAACACGTGATCAGTGAAATTTCCGGATCGAGCAGTGCATCCAGAAAACATTGTTGGCCTGCATTGGCAGGGCGCAGCTCAATGCCCCTTGGCATTTGCAAAGATTGCGGGATGTCCAAACGAATGAACTCGCCCTCTCCGATGTGGCGTGCCGGCAAGAATTTTTCCGGGGAGGCTGAGAGCAGCACGTATTCATTGATCTCGAGATTGCCTGCGCGGGATTCAGGCAGAGAGATGGATTTCGAACTGCCGAAGCGTTGGAGTTCGTGGGCATCCACTGGAATCGAGCGAATGTCGTATCCCTCGGCATCTTTGACGGCAACCTTATCATTGAGGTAGTCCTCACAGGTCAGGCCAATGGCCATCGCCTTGAGTTGCATGTTCAGGTCTTTTGTCACCAAAATCGTCGGGCGCTCTTCGGATTCCTGAAGGGACAAACAGGAGGCCATGATCCGGTGATCCATGCGTTCGAGATCTGGAAAAATCCTGAGGAACCGCTTCATGGCTGCTGAGGACTCCGCCTTTTTGCGGGCATCAAGGATCAGGATTCGAACCGTGCCTCCGCCCGGTGTCTTGGCTCCGCTGGTTACCCGTTTGGCATTTTGACCAAAAATTTGGGTCAAAAAGCGGTGAAACGTCCGGGCATTGGCACCACGCTCGGTCTGCTCGTTCTTGAACCGGTCCAACTCCGATAAGACTTCCACCGGAATGAATACATGATTGTTTTCAAACCGATTGATGCTGTGCGGATCGTGAAGCAAGACATTGGTATCAATCACGAAGTTTTTCACTGTTCCGGAGGCGGACGTGCGGTCAACTTGTTTGGATGCCGGAAAAAAGAGGCTCTGTTCTTCGGCAAGTTCCATCGGCGCGGGTCTGTGCATGGGTTTCAAGGTGTGCGTCCTAAACGGCAGGAACACGGAGTAGGGTTGGGGAATCTCCAGGAACAACGAAAGAAATTCCGGGTTTTGCGGTTTGAGTTCTGGATATCAGAGTCTCTCAATTCGGACGTCTTTATACACCCGGCCAGATCGGACGCAATCAATAACTTGTGAGTAACTTAAAAAAAAACCACGACAGGTGGTGGTTTTGCAGAATTTTAGCGGCAATCTCCCAATGTTCCCCTTCGGGCTGCGTGAAACCCGAAAAAGATCAAAAATCCCAATGCCAAACAGGATATCAGGACGTGGCCCTGAATCAAAAACAGCCCAGTTTCCCAAAAGCGGCTTCTCATAAATATTGGTGACAACTGCATGCCCAACATCCCGCCGAGAAAGACGATCCAAAAAATCCAATTCCGAAAGCGTTGACGCGAGAGCCAGATCACAAATGGTGGCCACATTGCAGCGAACCCTGCTGACAGAAGGATCATGGATACCGCGAGATGAACGCGTCCCGTGGGGGAATGAAGTGTGGTGCGGTGTTCAGATTTTTCGGTCACCTCAGCATTGGGGAGATTGGAGGAAAAGAACGCGATCTCCTCCGAATTTTTGGTCGGAATATTCACAGTGAGCGAGGGATTTGTAAATGTGAGTCCAATCATCACTAGGCAAGGCACCAGGAGAGCTGCCCAATAAAATGTGTATCGCGCAGAGAAAATCACCGGTTTGTCGAGAGGTCTTGTGACCAAAAAATCCATCGAATACGCAGCAGCCATCTGCTGTGTTTGCGGGGTGGTGAAGTTCATTCTGAGAAACAACTCCGGTGCAAAAATCATGCTGGCGAGCAGCATCGGCATCATGCACATCATTCCAACTCCGGAGGTTTGAAGCATCAAGGAGCTGAAGCTTGAAGTGGACAGCACAGAAATCATCGGTTGAACAATAAAGGCCATCGGCAAAACCAAGATCCACCACGATGCCGTGCAGAGGTATTTTAAGAGGTGAAAAAACTGATTGATGGGTTTCATTTTTTTGTGCGGGTGAGTTCGATGAACAGATCTTCGAGGGGGAGTTGGGATTCCTCGATTTGACAGGAATATTGTTCGGCGAGATGTGTGGTGGCCTGGCAACTATCGATGCGGACCACAGCAGACAGTTCGCGACCAGAGGTCCGCAAGGACAATGCGCCGGGGATTTCGTGGGGAGGAGGGCCTGCAAAATCATAAAGCCGCACCCGGCGATATTGATCTTTCAGATCGTCCAAGGCAGCCTCCGCCACCAAGGATCCGCCCGCAAGAATCCCCACGGAATCGGCGACCCGCTCGACGTCGGTGAGAACATGGGTTGAGAAAAAAACCGTTTTCCCACCAATCCGAATCAATTCCAGAATTTCCTCCAAAAATTCCCTGCGGACGGCCACGTCAAGATTGGCGGCTGGTTCGTCAAGGATGAGGAGGTCGGGCCGGGGAGCCACCGCCATCACAAATCCAAACAGACGCTGCTGTCCAAGGGAAAGCTGAGAAAGTCGGCGGTTCGGATCGATGCCAAATTTTGCAAGCAGAGATTGGCAAAGATCAGTATCCCAGCGGTCCCCATACAGCGGGGCGGAAAATCGAATGATCGAGCGAAGGCGGATCATGGGAGGAAGCGTCTGCGACTCAGACAGGTAGCCGATCCTTTGCTTTTCAAGCGCCCCCGCGAGCCAGGGGTCCCTGCCAAATACGTCAACGCTTCCCGATTCCACCTTCAATAATCCGGCCAGCGTTTTGATCACGGTGGTTTTTCCCGAGCCATTCCGACCAAGAAATCCATAGATGTGTCCCACAGGAACGGTGAGGCTCAAATTTTCAATGACCGGTGGTCCTCCATAGCCGCGATTCATGGTTTTGATTTCAATGGCATTCATAGGTTTTTTCGCTTTTGGTTTTTAGAAAATTCCTCCTCCACCCATTGGAGGGTTTGTTTGGCACCAACGCCAAGGTGGGTCGCCTCGGCCACAACCTGGCGAATGAGCGGATCCAATTGCTCACGTCGCTCAGCGGCCGTAAACGTTCTGACTGCGGATGCCACAAACGTTCCTGTCCCCCGGCGGGTCTCCACAAGCCCCTCGCGCTCCAAAAACTGATACACCTTGGCCACCGTGAGCGGGTTCACCCCTGCTGTGATCGACAAATCGCGAACCGAGGGCAGCTTTTCCCCGGCAGGTAGCCCTCCTCCCAATATTCGCTCTCTCATCTGGTTCAACATCTGACGGTACAGCGGGACACCGTTGGATGGATTGAGGTGAAAAAGCATTCCCGTGTATTACAACACTACAACACCAAGTCAATGAGAAAAATCATTCCATCACTGTCTGGTGGTTTCTCCGGAAAAGGTGTCAGCGCAGGCAGGCGGCGGCCACGCCTCCACCGAAACCGAGTGTTGTGACAAGGGTTTCGGTGTCCTGCGAGTAGTGCGCGGCGGCGACAATTTGCATGAGGGAGGAGGCAGCGAGGCTTTCGCCGAGAGAGAGTTTGATGTTAATGGCAGATTTGATTTTGACGGCTCCGGATTCTGTCTCTTCCAAGGGAGTGCGTTGAGAGGATGGGAGCCAAAGGCCCGCAGTGCTTCGTTGCGATTGGATGAGGGAGGACAGGGAATCTCCGGCTTCTTTTGAATCAAAAAAACTGTGCCCCTCCGCGCACCAAAGGATCCTTGTGCCTGGCCCGGATCTGCTCAACACCACGGCTGCAGCCCCTTCCGAAAACACATGCCCGCACGCATCGTCGGAGGTTTGTTTCAAAAACATCCAGTGCGAATACCCGGCGGCGGAGATTGCATCACACTCATTGGCTGCGACCACAAGGACATGAGGGAAATTTTCCAAAAGCGCACAGCCTGCGGTCAGGGCGGAGAGTCCGGCGCTTGAGTCGCCGACGATGGCCGTGGCCTCGGCATCGGATCCAAAATATGCGGCGATATGGCTTGCGGGGGCATTGTAAACCGTTTCTGGAAAAAGCAGCGGACTCCCGGCGCCCGAGCCCCGGGCTACCAAGCCCTCAAAAAATCGTCTCGTGTAGTTCACTCCGCCGTCTGAAGTCGCAAAGAGGACCGGAAGACACTTGGTGTCCTCAGAGGTCAGCCCGGAGGCCGCCACTGCGTCCATGGCTGACATCAAGGCAAACCTCGAAATATTCCCGGAGCGGCGGAGGCGTGAGACGGCATTTGTGTCAGTGCAATCCGAGGTTTCCACGGAATAGACTGGCCAGGAATTCCCGCCGATTTCGACGAAC
>JBGSVX010000679.1:0-3152 GCA_041752795.1 Terrimicrobiaceae bacterium | reverse complement strand
AAGGGCTTGTTGGCCATCGGAGGACAGGGAGACGGTGCATCCAATTTTTTTGAGAAGCAGGGAGACAACTTTGCGATTGGATGGGTTGTCCTCCACGACGAGAACATGAGGAGGGGAGTTCCACAGGACTTGTCGTTGATCAGAATTTACTGCGGATGCCTTGGAATCTCCGGCGGAATCCGCCTCTTTGAGCGGGATGCAAAACCAAAAGACGGAACCCTCTCCCGGCGTGCTCTCCACGCCAAGGATGCCGCCCATGAGGTCCACCAATTCGCGGCAAATGGCCAAACCCAGCCCCGTTCCACCGGGCCGTCGGGTTGCTCCCACCGGGCTTTGCTCAAATGGTAAAAAAATCCTCTCAGTCTCCTGAAGGGAAAGACCCGACCCCGAGTCCCGCACGCGGATTTCCAGTCCCGGCTCAATATTTCCCTCTCCGGGCCAACGCGAAATCTCGACGGAGACCTCCCCGCATTGGGTATATTTCACGGCATTGGATACCAAATTGAGCAGAACCTGACGGATCCTCGACACATCGCCGACCCAATGCCCGCCTGCGTCGGTATCAATGTTCGAAACAAGGTCCAATTCCTTGTTTTCCGCAAGAATGGCAAATGGCGCCAGAATTTCCCTGGCCACTGACTCCATGTGAAACGTCTCCTCGTAGAGTGGCATCATGCCCGCTTCGAGTTTGGAAAAATCCAGAATGGTATTAATCACGTCCAGAAGATGCTCGCCCGCACGCTGAATCATGGTGACCAAGTCTTTCTGACTTCTGTTTAGTGGTGTCTCAGAAAGCAATTGCGCAGGCGCGATAATGGCATTCATCGGTGTGCGGATTTCATGACTCATCCGCGCCAGAAAATCGCTTTTGGCACTGACCGCTGCCTCGGCGGTTTCCAAAGCGAGGCGGTGTTGCTCGGCCTGTTGATGTTCCGTTGTGCAATCAATGAGAGTTCCGACCGCGCCAATGATCTCCCCGCCGTCGTTGCGGAGAGGAGAGTTCGAAACCCGCAGGCACCGAACTTCTCCCATGGGAAGCAGGACCCGCACATGATACTCGGAGGATTCGCCATGTTCCAAAACGCGGGGAAGCATTTCTTGAACCAACCCCAAATCATCGGAGTGGACCAACGCAAAACAGGTGGCCAAATCAACCGGATCCTCCGACCCAAAACCCAAAAGCTCCCTGGCCACTTCATTCAAATAGACAGCCTTCTCTTTTTTTAAAATCTCCCAAATCCCAATGCGACCAGCCGTCGTGGCCGCTTCCAACCGGCGCTTCGTGAGGACCAGCTCATCCGTTTTTTCCGGAACGGAATCCAGCGTACTTTTCCGGGTTTCTTTGCCCGGTGGCGGTGGAGCCTTGGCGATGAGGCAGATTGAACTAGTGGAAGGCACAGAGGAACAAATTTTCCGTACCATACCATGTCCTCTCACGGGAACAAGCGCTTGTAACGACTGTGTCGGCGACTGATGGGTTCATGTGTTTCAGGGCCGAAAATGCACTTTGTTTGGTGGTGATCCGGCTAGTGTAGTCCGTCTTACAGAGGGCATATTAAGCGAGCAATTTTCGATTGATTATTGTTGATTTTTGAAAGCTGAAGGGGCATTCCCGACACTTCAGCGATAAAAAATCAACCATCGGGAATCATCAATCAGAGGTTTTGGATTAATTAACAATCCGCTTGGCGGCCTACACTAGGTGTTCGGTGGATTGCGTTTTTAGGAATTTGCGGCCTATTCGGAGAGTCGGTAACGTCAGTAGTCCGGGTGACGGCTGATGAGTTCCGCTTCGACATCGGGGTGGTGAATCAGGCGCATCCGATGGCGCTGCGAGCAGCCTGCATGACCTCCTCGTGCGTGCGACCAACCACCGCACCGGAAGAAAGCTCATGGTCACGTCGAATGGCCTCACGCACCCCGTTGCGCTCCTCGGTGTCGGCCAGGCCGGCGTCGATGCTCTGCCAGAGCGTCTGAGCGAGGGAAACTCGCTCGGAGAGTGGAAGCGCCATTGCTTCGATGGTGAGTTGCTGAGCGGACATGGTGAAAAAGTAGCAATTCAAACCCTCTCGGTCAACTGAAGGCGTGACGCGATTGACCATGAGTGTGCCGCCTCGGCTTTTTTGTTTCATGGGTCAATCCTGATAGGAGGTTTGCCTATGGCATCCATCGCTCAATAACTTGGAGCCGAGGCGCAGCGGAAGACGGCGTCTAGGAGGTTTTTGTCTGAGCGGGGGTCGTAGGAAACGGTCATGGCGGTCCGGCGTTTGGGGTCGGTCCAGTCTTTCCAGTGGATCATGAGGGCCTTGCCGTAGGCTTTGTGTTCGACAGTGGATTTGATTTGGGAATCGAGGGAGCCGATGGCGTGTTTGGTTTCGATGAGAAGGATTCCGTCACGGGAGACGGTGCGGCCTTTGATGCCGACGACGAAGTCGGGGAAAAATCGACCGCCATCTGGCCTCACGATGCAGACCGAGTGTTTCTTTTTAACCGGGTTTCTGTGCCACCAGAGGATGTGACCACCGGGGTCATTGTCCAGGAGTTTTGCAAATTCAATTTCCCATGGGTTGAGGTCTGCCGGGTAGATGCCGTAGATGTTTTTGAAAGCAGGCTGGAGGGGGAACATGGACTCCACGAAGCCGGGGAGCGGTTCGGCTTCCCGCGTGATGGCGAAACGTGCGGAGCAGGATTTTTCGACTTCGCGGAGAAGACCGGGGTGGCGGACAAGAATCAGGTCCAGCGCGGTTTCAAGGCGTTCTTCATCATCTGCGACGTCAGCAATGCCATGGGAGCGAAATTCCGATGCCAGCCGTTTGAGCAAGTGATTTTGGAGGTCGCGCGGGCTGAGGTATTGTTGGCGCAGGAGGAGTTGTTGGGCTTCCTGACCGGCTTTGTCGAGGTCGATTCTGGCATGGATGATCGAGCGGGTGTCTTCTTTGAGATTCTCGAAGTGGCCCCGGTCGATTCGAATAATTTGCACATCCTTCGCGAGCGCGGCGAGAAGGGCTGCATCATTAAAACCAATTTGTTGCTCCATGCAGGCGAGGAGGTCATTCACTTCCAGCGGGAGTTCCTGCGTGAGGAAATGGGTTGGGGAACCCGGACGCAGGGCATAACGATAGCCGCCCCCCTCGGTGGATGGTTTTCCGTCG
>JBGSVX010000678.1:0-4565 GCA_041752795.1 Terrimicrobiaceae bacterium | reverse complement strand
GGTTTTACTTCCAAAACGCCTCGGTGACTGAGTAGGCGAGCGGGATTCCCACAAAAAGATTGAAAGGAAACGTGACGCCGAGTGCGAGGGCCACATAGATGCTGGGGTTGGCCTCCGGAAGGGCGGCACGGAAGGCTGCAGGCACAGCAATGTATGAGCCGCTGCCGCAGAGGATTGCAAAAAGCACCGCGTCACCGACCGACATGTTCATGGTTTTGGCAAGAAGCAGAGCGCTGCCACCAACGACAACCGGAAAGGCCAGCGCGAATGCCACAACGAAAAATCCGCCAGCTCGCAAATCGGCAATCCGCCGTGCCGCGACAATTCCCAAGTCCAGCAGGAAAAAGCAAAGCACCCCGGGAAACATGCCACTCACAAAAGGCTGGAGGGATTTCGCTCCCGAGGCTGGCGTGACAAATCCGATTGCCAGGCTTCCCAGCAGAACGAGCACCGATTTGTTTGCAAGACATTCGTGAACGACACTGCCCCACGAAAGCCCGGAGGCACCTCCTTGCGCACGCCTCGCCAGAATCAAACCCACAAGGATTGCCGGACTCTCCATCAGCGCCAATGCGGCCACCATATACCCTCCAAACGGGGTCCCTCGCGTTTCAAGATAGGACGCTGCTGTCATGAATGTCACAGCGCTCACCGATCCATACGTGGCCGCAACAGCCGCCGCATCCACCACCGAGAATTTTCGGCGAATCAGCGGATAAACAATAAGCGGAATCACAAACGATGCCGCAACGGCCGCGATGAGAGGAGTTGCAACTGCCCATGTCCACTCCGTTTTTTGGAGTTCCGTGCCGCCTTTGAATCCCAGGGCAAACAACAAGTAGAGCGAAAGAATTTTTAAAACCGAGTCCGGGATTTCCAAGTCGGATTTTACGACAACTGCCAGAACGCCGAGCAGGAAAAACAAGATGGCGGGTTGCAGCAGGTATTCTAACGAACTCATGGATTCATTTTTCCGATAATTTTGATTTCAGGGACTTTAGGTCGTCCTCCAGGCGATTGATTAACTCCAATGTTGAGGAACTGGACTGGTCCTTTTCGGGAGCCATGGCCAACTCCTGCATCGTCGAAACGATGATGCCGATGAAGAGGTTCAGCACAGTAAATGTTGCAATAATGATGAAGGGAATAAAAAAGAAGGGAGCCCACGCGTAAGTTTCCATGATCTCCCGTGCCATGTCGGCCCAGCCTTCAAGAGTCAAAATTTGGAACAGGGAGAACAGGCTGCCGCCGAGGGATCCGAACCATTGTGGATAGTCCTTTCCGAACAGGTTGGTGGCCAACACGGCCGAGGTATAGAGGAAAATTCCCATGAGCAGCATCACACCACCAAGGCCCGGGATCGCATGCAGAAAGGCCGCAACCACCTTGCGCAGCGAAGGAATCACGGTCAGCAAACGCAATACCCGAAGCACACGCAACGAACGAAGCACCGCCCATGGGCCCGCTCCGGGAACCAGTGCCACCCCGACCACGACAAAGTCAAAAATGTTCCATCCACTTCGAAAAAAGTGGAGCCGGTAGGAGAGGAGCCGGGCACTGATTTCAATGAGAAAGACCACAAGGCAGAGCTTGTCCAAAATCCGGAGTAAAAGCCCGAAGCTGTCCATTGCGGCCGGGCTGGTTTCGAGACCAAGGATGGCCGCATTAAACAGGATGACCCCAACGACAAAGTGCTGTATCTGGCGCGATTCGACCCACTGCGCGATGGCCAGCCGCCATGCCGCCACCCCGGGCCTCGTTCTGAGTTTGCTCAGGTCCTCGTCGCTCACGGTGTTCAATGGCTTGCGTCCGTTCCATGCGGCTTCTCTTTTACAGGAAGCAGGATGGACATCACCGTTGCCGCAGTGAGTGTGCCAAGGACAATAATCAATGAGACAAAGGGATCAATCTTGATGCTCTTGATTTCGGTGGCGCTGAGACCGAAATCATAGAAATACGGAGGCGCGGCGAGAAGCAGTAACTTGATGCCCACAAAGGCCAGAATCAGAATGAGAGCCGGCTTGAGGAAACGGAATTTGCTGATCAGTGCGGCCAAACAGAAATACAAGGCACGCAGTCCGAGGATCGCGAAAATATTGCTTGTGAAGACGATGAATGGATCCGGGGTGATTGCAAAAATGGCAGGAATTGAATCAACCGCAAACACGAGGTCAGTGATTTCCACCATGATCAGCGCCGAAAACAGGGGAGTGATCGCGCGGCGGGGGGAAAGCGTTCCCGGTTCGGCGGGAGCCTGAACCGTCTTGCCGCTATTGGGATCCTTGATGTAAGTGGGCTCCACCGTGCGGTTTGTGAAAAACCTCTGGCCATCGTAAAAATCCACCGTGCGAAAGAACCGTTTGGCTAGTTTGACAATGGGGTTATTTCCCGGATCACTGTGGCTTTCAACAAGGGCCATCTTGATTGCGGTGAGAATGAGAAAGACCCCAAAGATGATGAGTATCCATGTGTAACGCATGATCAACTCGGCACCGAGGTAGATCATGCCGCCGCGCATGATCAGGGCTCCGATGATTCCCCAAAACAGCACGCGGTGTTGGTATTTTGCGGGAATCGCGAAATATCCGAAAATCATCGCAATCACAAAAATATTATCCATCGCCAGGGATTTCTCGACGATATACCCGGTCAGGTATTGAATCGCGGCCGTGGCTCCGGTGACCTCCCCGAGGATGATTTCTCCGCCCGCATAAATCGGGGTATCCAGGCCCAGGCCCAGCCAATGGAATTGGTAGGCGTTGTAAACAAACGCGGTGAAGGTGAGTCCGCAGGTAAGCCAGATCGCGGACCAGACCATCGATTCCTTGAGGCTCACTTCATGGGCCTCTCGGTGAAAGACTCCCAGATCAAGGGCAAGGAATATCATCACAAGCGCGATGAATCCCACATAAGCCCAGACTTTCATGCTCGCGGGGTCCGCAGGCACGGTGGTTGCTGCCAGAAAAATCAGCCCGCTCATGGCAGGAGATCAGGATTGCGTGAAAGCACTCTGGCTACAACTCGGGCATCATCAGTAAGCCCGATTTCCGGCACCCAGTCCGGAATCAAATCCACCCCTTTGAGCAGGTAAGCCGCAGCGACCCCTGCCTCCGCAAGCGAAGCTGTCAGGGGATCTTCGCAGTTCGCCACTTTTTCCGATTCCAGAAGACGCACGAGAATATCCGTCGCTTCATGGAGATCAAAATGCTGACGGGCCTGCTCGGTTGTGAGTTTTTCCCGCATCTGACGGGTCATGCTCGACAGCTCTTTGAGCTTTTTGGCCGACATAGTGGCGGATTCCGCCTCGATATAATCATCAATGGAGATTGGTGAAGAGTTGGGGCCGTGTGGAGTCACTGTGTGGGTTCTATGAATGAGAGGTCTCATGAAAATTATTCCTCATTCCTTCCGGTCAGAAAGGGAAGCAAGTGCCAGATGAAGTAGGCCAATGAGGTAATGAAAGCTGCAACATACGTTAGGGCCGCCGCATTGAGAACCCTGCCGACACCATCCGATTCGGTGGTTGTTGAAACAACTCCGCTGGACCGAAGGGCAAGGGCCGCCCGCTTCGATGCGTCAAACTCCACAGGAAGAGTCACCAAGTTAAAAAGCATGATCACTCCCCAGCCGCCAGCGACCAGAATCATGGCTGTCGGGGTGTTCACAAATCCGGTGAACAATCCAATGAGTGGCAGCCACATCACAATCTGGCTGGCAATCGTTGTGGCACCCACTGCGGCCATACGGGCATGAAGTGGCAGATAGGCGCGGGCGTGCTGGATGGCATGACCCGCCTCGTGAGCGGAAACGGCCAGAGCTGAGATGGATGTCCCGTGATAATTGGCTTCACTGAGGACGAGGCGACGGTGGGTCGGATCGTAATGGTCGGTGAGTTCCCCCGGATGGGATTCAATCGAAACTCCATCAACGCCCTCGTCACGAAGAATGCGCGCGGCGGCTTCCGCACCACTCAGGCCGGAAATCGACGGCTCATCCAAATAGCGCTTGTAGACCCGCTTCACGCGGAAAGAGGCCCACACGGAGAGTCCCAGGGTTCCAACAAAAAGTAAGATTGCTGCAAATGTCATGGCGGGAATGTGGGGGATGAGCGTTTGTTTGCATATAACGAAGAAATGAATATATGATTCGTAAAAACCGAATGAATCTTCAGCTCAATTATCATCACCTGCGGTATTTCCTGGCCGTGGCCACCGAGGGCGGCATCAAATCCGCCTCCGAACGTCTGCACGTGTCCCCGCCGACACTCAGCGCGCAAATCCGTGAGTTGGAGGACTATTTACAGACACCGCTTTTTTTGCGCGAGGGTCGGAGTATGCTGCTCACAGATGCGGGGCGGGTGGTGAAACAATATGCCCGCAGGATTTTTGATTTTGGCGACGAGATGGTGGAGGTCATTCGACGCGGCTCGCTGGGTGGACCTCAGGCAGTTTATATTGGCATCGTGGACTCGGTTCCCAAGCTGCTGGCGTCCTCCATTTTAATCCGCACATGGGCAACGCACCCCGAAATGAAGGTGATCGTTCGGGAAGGACTCCCCGGCGAGT
>JBGSVX010000677.1:0-6576 GCA_041752795.1 Terrimicrobiaceae bacterium | reverse complement strand
GGTCCTCTTCAGAAAATCCCTTTTGCAAAAAATACCGCACCGAGGTTTTGAGTCCGCTGAAGCTAAAATTGAGATCGCCCGAATCAAGCATGGAGCGCGGAAATGCCACCTTGGAGGGGTTTCCGTGGGCTGCCAACTGGGAGATGGCCAAGCCACCTGGATACCCAAGGCCGAGAAGTTTCGCGACTTTGTCAAAGGCCTCCCCGGCGGCATCATCCAAGGTTCTTCCTAGCAGGCGGTATTCCCGAAAACCATTCACATCAAACAAAAGGGTGTGTCCACCACTGACCACAAGAGCCACATGAGGCGGAATCTCGGATTCTCCAAAAAACGGAGAGAGCAGGTGACCTTCCAAATGATTGATTGGGAGGAAGGGTTTTCGGGCACCGGCCGCGAGGCCCCGCGCGGCATTGGCTCCAATCAAAAGCGCAGGCGCAAGTCCGGGGCCGGTCGTCGCAGCAAAGGCATCCACTTCCGAAACGTGCAGCCCACTGCGATGGAGAGTTTCCTCATAGAGGGCGGGCAGGGCCTCCAAATGACTCCGGGAAGCCACCTCGGGCACCACGCCACCATACATCGCGTGCTCCTCAATTTGTGAAAACACGACATCGGCCAGCACATCGCCATGATCCCGCAAGATGGCCGCTGCGGTTTCATCGCAGGAGGTCTCCAATGCGAACAACACGCTCATGCAGCAGCGCGTTCCGGTGCGGAAACCTGAACAAACCGGAAGCGGGCATCATAGTGCCCTCCGTTGAATTTGCGACAGCAGGCGAGACAGGCCACCGGGCGGCGCAGCTTGCGAACCCGCGCGAGCCGGGTGCCACATTGCGGACACTGATAAAAATGACGCCGTTCCATCCGGGTGCGCTTGAACGGCAGATCATGACATCGGGGTTCGCGCGGAATGCCAAGGTCCCGGCAAGCCTGACGCCACTCGGCCCCATGTGCGGGAATCCGTCTGCGGCCGGAACGGTGCTGCGCAAGAAAATGAGCCAGTTCGTGACGCAAGGTGCGCTGCACCTCGGAAGGAGAAACTTCGATCAGCCGGGGATTCAAAGAGATTGTCTTGGTTGACCAGCAAGCCAGACCGGCTGTCGTGCGCAGGCGGGAATTCCAAACCACCCGGATGGTCATATCCCGACACCCGGCGGCATGCAGCAAATGGGTCGCCAGTTTTTCCAAAATCGGATCCCGCCGAATGCCGGAATGCTTTTGCCGCACTGGAGGCAGCTCGGAAACATCCGGAAGCAGTCGCAAGTGCTTCATCACCGTCTTTCCAAAATCAAACAGCAACTGTTTCATGGGATCTCGTGTTGTGGGTTGGGGACTGACGACTGAGTGCTCGGGCAAGAGCCGACTCGCAAAATTCGATATCTGCCGGGGAGGTGGATCGTCCCAGAGAAAAGCGCACGGTGGCCGAAGCGGTCGCGTGATCGATGCCCATGGCAAGCAGCACATGAGAAGCCTGCATGGAGCCGACCATGCATGCCGAACCACTGGAAACCCCCACCCCCTCAATATCGAGAGCAATCAGCAAGGCCTCTCCGTCACAACCAGGAAAACTCACATTCAGGGTATTGGCCAATCCACCGCCATTCCGGATGGCCGCAGGGGACACCTTTTGAATCCGGTCCCACAAATCCTCTGTGAGGACAGAAAGCCGGTGATTTGTCTGCTCCCGGAGGGATTCGGCCAATTCCGCCGCTACAGCCATGCCCACAATGCCGGGGACATTCTCGGTTCCCGGACGCCGCGAGTTTTCGTGGGATCCTCCATGGGCCAACCGGGTCAGCGCGATGCCTGCCCGCAACCAAAGGACCCCCACCCCCTTGGGTCCATAAAATTTGTGCGCCGCCAGAGAAATCGCATCCACCGACAGGTCCTTCGGAACAACCGGAAGTTTTCCGAAACTCTGAACCGCATCTGTATGAAAAAAAACGTCCCGATCCCGGCAAATAGCACCCAACTCTTTGATTCGCTGAATGGTTCCTGTCTCATTGTTGGCGTGCATGAGCGTGACCAAAACCGTGTCATCGCGGATCGCCTCCGCGAGATCAGAAGGAGACACCGCTCCCTGCTCATCAACAGGCAGCATCGTCACATCAAATCCGTCATGATGTTGCAACCACTCAATGGCATGGAGCACGGCATGATGCTCAGTGGGAGCAGAAATCACGTGCCGTCCAAGGTGCCGGTGGGCCTTTGCCAATCCCAGCACTCCCAGATTGCAGGACTCCGTGCCGCCGGAAGTAAAAATCAATTCGTGTGGACGGGCTCCCAACAAATCCGCGAGCCGTTCCCTGGAGTCATCCACCGCAGCACGTGCATGACGCCCTTCGGCATGAATGCTGGACGGATTTCCATACACACCACGAAGAAATGGCAGCATGGCATCCAGCACCTCGGGTGCAAGGGGCGTCGTCGCATTGGAATCTAGATAGACCATCCCCAATCGCCTCCCTCCTGCTTTGCAGATTTGTTCACAATCCGGAGTTGTTTTTCCTCGTAGGTCACCAAAGAATTTTTGGGAACACTGGCCATCAAAAACACATTGGCTCCGATTGTCGAATTGGCCCCAATCACTGTCTCGCCGCCAAGAATGGTTGAGTTCGGGTAAATCGTGACATCATCTTCCACATCAGGATGGCGCTTGCCACCTTTCACAAGGTGTCCGGCTTCATCCTTCGCAAAGCTCCGCGCTCCCAAAGTCACGCCATGATACAGCTTCACGTGATTGCCAATCCGGCGGGTTTCGCCAATGACCACCCCGGTGCCATGATCAATAAAAAAGTACGAGCCGATCTCGGCTCCGGGGTGAATATCCATCCCGGTTCGAGCATGAGCCCATTCCGTCATAATTCTCGGAATCAAAGGCACCCCGGCTTTGTAAAGATGATGCGCGGCCCTTTGAATCGCAATAGCTTCCACAAACGGGTAGGAGAGGACAATTTCCGAAATCCCCATGGCCGCAGGGTCACCTTCATACGCAGCCTGCACATCAGTTCGGAGGATCGAACGCAAATCCGGCAGCACTTCGAGAAAGTCGGTCGCCATGGCCGCCGCCCGCTCAGCAGGGCAACGCGGCTCGTCAACTCGCAAACTCCGGCAAATTTGCTCCTCAAAACGTTCCATCATCCGGCCCACGCGGTGACGCGTCAAAACCGGAAGAGATCCATTCGAAATTGGCTCAATATCATGAAACCCGGGAAACAAAATCTGGAGCAAATCTTCGCAAATGGAACCAACCTCCTGCTTTGAGGGCAAATTGACCCCATCCGTGTTGCTCAAACCCGGCACCGCCTGATAAGAGGCCAATATCTGCTCGATCGCTCCCATTTTCGTGACTTCCAATATGCCCACCCGCCCCTTTTTGTCGAGTGGTTACCCGAAAAGCAAGCGGTCAATCAGCAGCTAACTTGCTGATTTCAATTACTTTGAGAGCAAATTAAATTCTGGAGCAGCCCCTGAGGCATGCAGACCGCCCTTCTCACTGGCCGGGTGCAGCACCGGCATCACCGAATACTGCAACTCCTGGCCGCCCCGCAGGACTTTCACGGTCACGGCATCGCCATCAGTCAGAAAAAAGGAGGCATCAAGAACATCTTCGACCGAACGGATCGGCACATCGCCGACTTGCATGAGCGTGTCCCCAGACTTTAATCCCGAGAGAGCAGCGGGGGTTTCCGGCCCCAGTTCGGCAATGCTCACCGTGTTGTCGAGTTGGGATTCCACGGTCACGCCGACCCAGCCGTGCCTTGCCTCACCAAACCGCACGAAATCCCTCCGGATTTTTTCGGCAGCCTCAATAGGCATCGCAAAACAGGACGACCCACCCTGCAAACCAGCCATGATGATTCCGACGACCTCGCCTTTCATGTTCAGCAGGGGCGCTCCGCCAAAACCAGCTTGAACCGGCAGATTGGCACGGATGTGCGTGGAAACAAGGAAACGTCCCTGAAATTTGCGATCAAATCCCCCCACAATCCCAAAACTTGGAGATGCCTCAAGGTCCATCGGATATCCAATGGCAACCACGGGACTCGCAAGACGCAGGGAGGAGGACGATCCCGGCGGAATAAAGGAACTGGCTCCCTCCACGCGAAGCAGGGCTATCCCACTGCGGGGATCTGCTGTCAAGACCGTGGCAGGTCGACGCTGACCATTCACAATCACAGACACCTCGGTGGCATCATTCACCGTGGAAAAAACGGTGTAAACCGTCCCCATGGGATCCGCGAAAAATCCGGTGCCGGAGAGTTTGCCATGACGGTCCACGGCTTCGACCCGGACCACTGCATCGGAGCGTTCGCTGAAAATCCGACCCACCTCCTCCGAGATGGTGGAGACCATGTCAACTTCCCCCGCGTGGAGCACCCCTGGCACAAAAGCGGCCACGAGGCCGGTTGTGATTGCCTGCCGGATGCTCATGAAAACCACTCGTGACTAGAAACTGAGCGGGCTGTCGCTGCTCGCCGGACGGGGTTGAAGGACATAATGGCTCGACCTTGGTGAGCCTCCCGAAACTGGCAGAGTGTTGCTGATGGTCACTGGTGTTTTTGGCTCCAAGGAAAAGTCGGGAACCCGGTTGAGGTTCGCAAGAGTCGTTTGCTGGGAGAGATCGGAACCCGCAGGCTGACTCACCATCCATGCGCCAGCCGCAAGCGCTACCGCCGCACACGTCGCATAGGCCATCCGGGGCACTTGGAAATTCGGCCACAGGCTGCAAACCCCTTCCCACAGCATTTGCCATGGGCTGGTTCGGATCAGTTCTGCGCGCTGACGACGCTGAAAATCCCTTAAAAACTTTTCGTGATAACCCGGAGGTGGCATCTCATAGCGTTTCAATCTGAGAAGCTTGGATGTGATTTCTTGATTTTCCATGTGGGTTATTTGTTTGTGATAAACTCTTGCAGGTAATTTTGCAACTGACGATGTGCGTAAAACAGGCGGGAACGCACGGTTCCCTCCGAGGTTTTTAATATTTTGGCGATTTCTGCGTGTGGCATTCCCTGAATATCGAACATTGTGACAACTGCGCGATGTTCGTTCGACAGCTTTTGCATCGCCTCGTTCAATTTTTTTTGAAGTTCCGAGAGATTTGCCTCGCGGAGAGGGTCACTGGTGGATGTGGCCGCAAGGAAATCCGGATCGTTCTGAATCCCGCTGTCCACATCATCCAAACTCATCGTGAAGCGACGACCCCGCTTTTTCAAAAAGTTGATGGTCATGTTCACCGCTATCGAGTGCATCCATGTGTAAAAGCTGGAATTCCCACGAAAACTCCGGATCGACCGGTACGCCTTGGCAAAGACATCCTGCAACAGGTCGTTGGTGTCCTCGTGATTTGAAGTCATGTGGTAAACCAGCCCATACAAACGGGAGCTGTAACGGATCACCAATTCATCAAACGCCTCGGCCTCGCCCGCCTGGGTGCGCGCAACAAGTTCGGCATCGGGAATTTCAGGTTCTTCGCTCAAGGAGGGATGTTGTTCTATCAGCCATTCCCCAAGAATCAAAACGGAATGTCATCATCCTCGTCGCTTGTGTGGTCAACCCGCACATTCAAGCTGATCCCACCCCGTGGCGAAAATTCCGCAAGCACTTCCACAAACAGGGGTTTTACCACGGCCACAAAGTCCGACAAAATCCGGTTGGCAACATCCTCACCAAAGGAGGGCGTTGATCGGAAGGAGGCGAGGTAAAATTTCAGTGACTTGCTCTCAATACACAAATCACAAGGGTTATACCGGATGGTGATTTTTGCAAAATCAGCCTGACCCGTCACCGGGCACAGCGAGGTGAATTCCGGGCATTCAAAGAGAACCTCGTAGGAGCGGTGCGGATTTCGGTTGGGAAATGTCTCCAGGGTGGATTGGGACGGGGACTTCGGAAAAGCCACATCACTGCGGCCAAGGAGTTTGAGTTCGGGCTTGTTTGGTTTTCGGGCCATCGGCCCACCGTAGCGAAAGTTTGAAAGAGTTCCAGCCCATTGCAACGGAGGGTAAAAATGCTGACGTTATTTCTTCTCAAGACGCGAACTTGACCCTGCTCAGGCATTTCGATACGGAAGCGGCATGGAATCGCTGCTTGAGGCTGGAATTACCGAACGACCGCCCGTGACTCACGGAAAGCGATTTCCTATCAGACTCAAAACGATTTCTTGTTTAGCCGCTCTGTTAGCCGGGAATTTGGGTGTCCTACGCGCGCAGGCACCAGCATTGAATCCATTTTCGGGCTATACGGGTTTCCATCAGCAATATGAAATACCCTATTCCAACAATCCGGATTATGGCACGGCCTCACCGGTGGCATCAAAAATTGCCATCGAAATCTTGGGTAACAGACACGATATCATTTTGGACACGGGCTCCCGTGGATTGTATGTCAGCGCAAATATGCTGCCCTCCGACTTCACGCCAACCGGCGTGCCTGGAGATCTTTACCTCAGCAGCAGCAAGCGCCTCTTTCAGGGCACGTGGGCGGATTTGACGATCAGTTTCCCGCATGCGACGGCTATAGGGGGAGTGACCGGGCCGGCAAAATCCACCCTTCCCGTGCTGGTGGCTCAATCAA
>JBGSVX010000676.1:0-2677 GCA_041752795.1 Terrimicrobiaceae bacterium | reverse complement strand
TTTTGACATCTCCATTAATATGAAACTTCCTTTACGTCTACTGCTTGCATCTCCGTTTATCTTTGTGCTAACAGCGTCTGCTACAACTTGGACAGGCGGATCGGATGGGGTTTCTTGGAATGACTCAGGCAACTGGGACCTAGGTGTCCCCTCTTCCTCCACCGATGCGATAATTCCTGATGTTCCGTCATTTCTTTTGGGCGTAGGAGGTGGAGACAGCGCCTCAGCCAGATCTATAGTTGTAAGCTCGGGTTCATCCGCGTTCGATATATCTCCTGAATCAAATGAAACCTTAAATTTGTCTGGGAATTTTACGAACAATTCCTCATCATTGGTCACCGTCAACACAATCACCAATTTCTCAACGAATTCCTCCGTAAATGGGCCGATTCGATTTGCTGCAGCGGCCAACGTCGATCTTCGTACTATTAGCATTTCTGAGTCAATTGATTTTGCTAGCAATATAGTGCTACAAATTAACACAGCCTCCAGCTTTGGCCGTTTCAATCTTAATTCAGGCTCAACCTTAAATCTAGCCGGAGCAACCATTTTCTTCTCCGCTTCATCAACTTACACTGGTTTTGGGGGCGATAGTTTTCAGTTGGTAAACATTGGTAGCGGTTCATGGACTGGTGTAAATGGCTCCACACTAAACCTTGCATCGCTTCCAAGTCTAAATGGTGGATTGACATGGGATACATCCTCTTTTGTTTCAAACGGGGTGATATCGGTCGTCCCCGAACCCACAACCTGGGCACTCCTCGCAGGCAGTCTGACAATCACAACCCTTCTTCGCCGTCGTCGCCGGGCGTAAAGAACTTTCCCCCCCTGAAAGATAAAGAGGACGCCGGGTGACCGGCGTCCTTTTTCGTGTTTGAGGAAATGCCGATACAATTTTGGACAGCATTCTTTGAAGACCGGAAGGAGGAAAGAGGGGGTGACTCGGGGAGTGGGCGAGTTGGGGATTTTGTCAGGGTTTCTCCTCTGTGGGCTCTGTGACCTCTGTGGCTAAATATCCAGCTGCAAACCTTCGGGGTCAGGAGCATGGGGTCAGGGTGCAAAAATCAAATGATCGGGGAGTTGTGTGGGAATGGAGTTTTGAACACTGCCCCCAAGAGAAGAGGGCTCCGGTTGTTTTCCCATCTACCTTGATTATTTACCGTATTATGGTATGTTATGCCATATGGCAACCATGACACACCGCACTTCCTTTGCTTTGGACGAAGGAACCGCCCAAAGAATCAAGCGTCTGGCTACCCGATGGAAAGTCTCGCAGGCCGAGGTCGTCCGGCGTTCGGTCGAGCGGGCTGAAGAGGTCGGCCCGAAACCTGACCCACTTGCATTGCTCAAGGAGTACCACGCGAAGGGAGGTCTTGATAAAGCCCGTGCTGATCAGTGGATCCAAGAACTTGATCAAGACCGCAGACGCTGGCGGGCCTCCTCATGATCTGCCTGGACACGAACTTTTTGATTCGCGCACTCATTCCCGAAACGAGTGAGGCGCTGGCCATGGAGGAATGGCTCCGGTCTGGAGACCTTCTCTGCATCCCGGCGGTTGCATGGTATGAATTCCTGTGCGGCAGCACAGAGGAGGAAGAGCGACTGGCTTTTGCCATGCTCAAAGGGGGGATTTTGCCATTCACCCCAACCGAGGCGCAGGTCGCCGCCACGGGATTCCGCTCACTGAACAAGCTTCGCGGTCTGCGAGTCGATGCCATGATTGCCGCCACTGCCATCTTGGCGAAAGCCCCCCTTGCCACCAACAACCGCGATGATTTTGAGCCGTTCCTCACTCACGGCTTGGAACTCATCTGATTATTCACAGCATTGGGGTCAGTCACAGCATTGGGGTCACACAGCATTCGGGTCAGGGTGCAAAAATCAAATCATCGGAGAGTTGCGTGCGAATAGAGTTTTGAACATTGGCTCCGGGAGAAGAGGAATCTGGTTGTTTTGCCATCTGCCCTGATTATTTACCGTATTATGCTGTGCCATTTGGCAACCATGACACAGCGCACCTCCTTTGCTTTGGACGAAGGAAACGCCCAAAGAATCAAGTGTTTGGCTACCCGATGGAAAGTGGCGCAGGCCGAGGGCGTTCGGTCGAGCGGGCTGAAGAGGTGGGTCCCATAAAATATGGTCTGCCCCGATTTTCCCGATGTTGAGATGGTGGTGAGTGTTGCCGCGAGTGATGTCGATACCCGAAAAAGGTAGAATCGACGGACGGCTCGGCGAGGCATCCCTACCAAGCATCGGTAGGGGCACATCGCCGAGGTGCCCGACTTTTGCTACCTACTCCGCCATGCGTTTGGTATAAAAAGTCTCATGCCTTCGGATTTCGCGCGAAGCGATTTGGAGTGTGGCGCGTCCCCGCGCCGCTTTCAGAAAGCGCTGGAGGCAGACCCAACAATCCAGAGGGAAGTGTTTTTCTGTCGATTTTGACCATGGATAAAAGCCTGGATTTGAACCCCTGAATCCGCAGTATTCTTCTGGTGAAAGATGCACTCTGGTTCCCTCTTTTCATCACGAAGAGGCAGGCCGCATGGCCGTGATTTCCTGACGGAGCCCCGGTTGCGCTTCGGGTTTTGCGGAGGGGTCGATCTGTCGCGCGGCCCGGAGTCCGGGTTCGATAGCTCCCTCGACCCAGCCGGTTTTCATGGTGGTGAAATCTCCTGCA
>JBGSVX010000675.1:0-5779 GCA_041752795.1 Terrimicrobiaceae bacterium | reverse complement strand
GATCTTGACCAACACGGGCTTTCGAGCGCTCGCGCAGCTCCTCCACATAGAGCGGGGTGGCAGACATCGCATCTGCGATTTTGACCGGGGCCACTTCATCGTAGGCGAGGCGATTTTTGAGGGAACCTTCTCCGATCTCGGGGTTGTCGGTGAGCGAAGGCAGCACGATGTCGGATTCCACGCCTTTGAGTTGGGTGGAGCCACCTTTGACTCGATAGAATTTTTGGATTGTGAGTTTGAGCGCGCCGGCATCCGAGGCAGACAGGCTGAATGGCATCATGAGCCTTCCGAGTTCCAGAACGGTTTGGACCGTTCCTTTTCCAAAACTGCGTTCATCACCAACAATCACCGCGCGGCCGTAGTCTTGCAGAGCAGCAGCAAAAATTTCGCTGGCCGAGGCGCTCAGGCGGTTCATGAGCACAATCATGGGTCCATCGTAGGCGACGCCCGAGTCGGGGTCCTGGGAGACGGTGATTTTGCCATTGGAGTCCTTGGATTGCACAACCGGGCCACGGGGAATGAACAAGCCAGTTAGATTGATAGCTTCCTCCAGAGAGCCACCTCCATCGCGTCGCAGATCAATCACCAGGCCTTCCATGCCCTCCTGTTTCAGACGGCTGAGGAGGGCTCGCACGTCAGCGGTGGTGCTCTTGTCTCCTTTGCCGCTGCGGTTGCCCATTTCGGCATAAAATGAGGGCAGGGTGATCCAGCCGATGCGGGTCTCCTGGCCTTCAGGATCTTTGAGGTCCAGGAGTTCGGCTTTGGCCTCCTGATCTTTCAATTTGACTTCATCACGTCGGATTTCGATCACTTTGCGATCAGCAGGGTCGGTGGCCTCGGCGGGCACAACAAGAAGGCGAACATTCGATCCTTTTTTACCACGAATTTTCTCAACGACCTTGTCGAGTTTCATGTCGATCACGTCCTCGAATTCCTCATCGCCCTGCGCAACGGCCGCGATGCGATCATTCACCTTCAGTCGTCCATCCAAATCGGCAGGTCCGCCCGGCACCACTTCCATTACCTTGGCATAGCCCTCCTCGGAGCGCAGAACTGCCCCAACTCCCACGAGGGAAAGCCTCATCGAAATCTGGAAATTTTCCAGATCCTCGGGGCTCAAGTATTCGGAGTGTGGATCGTAGCTCTGAGCCAGGGAACTCAGAAAATACTTCACAACATCTGCATCTTCGGTTTCCCGCAGATTACGCAAGACCTGATCGTATCGGCGGGTAACCGTTTCTTCCGGGGTGCGGAGTTTGAATTCGTTGAGTGTTTCTTTTAGCAATTCGGCTTCAAGGAGATCTCTCCACAGAAGATCGGCTTCGGCTTGGTCTTTCGGCCAATCGGCTTTCTGGCGGTTCAATTGAACCATGCGATTCGAAGAAAATTTCGAACCCTTTTTTGCGAGTTCCTTGTTTTTTTCCACACGGGCTTCGACCCGCTCTTTGTAGCGTTTAAAAATTTCGCGCGCGGGGTCCAGATTGCCGGTCAGAATGGCATCATCCAGTTTGGTGGCATATTTCGTGGTGATTTCATCAATATCCCCCTGGGTGAGGTAGAGGCGATTGTAATCCAGCATGCCCAGATAGGTTTTGAGCAGGCGCTCCGACATGGCGTCATCGAGCTTCTCGCGGGAGTAGTGCCCCTTCTCCAGCCAACGGGCCACGGACATGGCGACCTGCCCGGGATCTGCCGGGGAGGCAGCCGCATGGAGGCCCCCGGGAAGCAGCGAAAGAACAGCCAAAAACAGGCTGATGGATTTATTGGGGAGCAGTTTCATTGGTGTTTATTATGGAAAACAGTGACAGACACCTTGCGAAAATGCAAATGCGGGAATGAGGGATTCCTTTGCAACTGGGTGTTTTTTGAAGAATTTTCTCCTGAGTTCGCGCGATTGACACATTCCGCATCCGCCGATAGTTACCGAAGGCGATGAAACGCGCCGCCGCCGCCTGCCTGAGTTTTTGCGTGCTTGTTTCCTGTGGGAAGAAGCCGGATGTTGCTCCGCCGCCTCCACCGGTGACTTTTGCCGTTGCAGAGGCCAAAGATGTCCCGCTGAGCATTGAGACGTTCGGCAATTGTGAAACCGTTGCCGATGTGACACTGCAAGCCCAGGCCACAGGAAATTTGTTAAAATACGCCGTGGCTCAGGGCGGGACGGTCAAAGCCGGGGATCTCCTTGCGGAGATTGACCCCGCTCCGTACCAGGCAGCACTGCAAGAAGCCCAGGGCAATCTGGATTCTGCCCAGGCCAATTTGGTGAACATGCAACTGACCCTCCAGCGTCAGACGGAACTCTACAAAACCAAGACAATTGACCTCGCTGATCTGCAAACTGCGCAGGCCAACGAACTCGATGCGCGTGGGAAAGTGCTTGCCGCCGAAGGCGACCTTGCAACGGCAAAAATCAACCTGGCCTATTGCCGCATTGCTTCGCCGGTGGATGGCAAGGTGGGTTTGTATCTTGTGGATGCGGGAAATTTGGTCACTGCGGACCAAACAAAAATCATCAATATTCAAACGATGGACCCGATCTACGTGAGTTTCACGATTTCGGAAAATGACTTCGACAAAGTGCGCCAATACATCAGCAAGGACAACTTGCCGGTTCATGTCACGGTCCCGGGAAATCCCGGCAATGTCATCACTGGAAACCTCACCTTCCTGAACAACAGCATCTCCAGCGGCACGGGCACGCTCATGCTGGAAGCCACGTTTCCCAATCCGGATCTTGCGCTCTGGCCCGGCCTGTTTGTCAATGTGAGCCTTGTCCTCACCACACTGGAAAATGCCATCGTTGTTCCGTCATCCTGCGTGATGATCGGACAGCAGGGGCCTTATGTTTTTGTGGTCAATGGAAATAACACCGTCTCCCAGAGCCAGGTGACCACGGGTCAGAGACACGGCGATTTCACTGTGATCACGGAAGGCATCAGCGCAAACGACCGGGTCGTGACAGCAGGTCAGCTCGGTTTGGTGGATGGAAAAGCGGTGACCCCGCAACCATGGCAGCAACCCGCTGCCGGGAAATGATGGGACGAAACCAGACGTTTTTGATCATCACATGAACCTCTCCGAGCCATTCATCCGGAAGCCGGTGATGACAACCCTGTGTGCGTTGTCTGTGGCGGTGCTTGGAGCCGTTTCGTATTTCCTTCTGCCGGTCAGCGATCTTCCCGACGTGGCGTATCCGGTCATTTCCGTAACCACAAATTACCCCGGGGCCAGCCCGCAAATCATGGCGAGCAATGTTTCGACGCCTCTGGAGATTCAGATGATGCAGATCGAGGGGCTGAATCTGATCACTTCGCGAAACCAGGAGGGCACGAGTGACATCATTCTTCAATTTGCGTTGGACAAGGACATGGGTCAGGCCGAGGCCGAGGTGGAGGCGGCGATTCAGAGAGCGATGGGAAATCTTCCGACAAATCTTCCGGCACCGCCCAGCTTTGAGACGACGAACCCGAACACCCAGCCGATCATTTACATTACGCTGGCCACCAACACGCTCACCATGGGGGATCTTTATGACTATGCAAACAACATGGTCGCCCAGCGCATGATGATGCTGGAAGGCGTTTCCAGTTCCCAGGTTTATGGTTCGCCGCGTGCTGTCTGCATCCGCATGGATGCCAATGCTCTGGCCTCCCGCGGCATCACGGTGGTTGATGTGGCCAATGCCGTCAAAGCCGCGAATGTGTTCACGCCTGGCGGAGTTATTTACGGCAACAGCCTGCAATACATCATCAATCCGAAGGGCCAGCTCCTCGAAGCCGAGGACTATAACGATTTGATCATCCGCTACGAAAATGGCGCTCCCGTCCGGCTCCGGGATGTTGCAAAATCCGAGGAGGGGATACAGAGCGAATACCTTAGTATGGCCTTTTGGACGAGTTGGATGCCGCCTGAAAACTCCGTGTTGGTGGTGGCGATCACACCGGCCCCCGGTGCGAATGACGTGCAGGTGGCCGCTGCCGTTCACAAGACGCTTGCCGAGTTGCAGGGCTCACTTCCTGCGTCGATCGAGTCCTATGTGAATTTTGACCGGTCGGTGCAAATTGTTCAGAGCATTGATGATGTCAAACTCACGATCCTCATTGCTTTTGCGCTGGTGGTTTTGGTGGTGTTCATTTTTCTCGGGCGCATTCGGGAAACCGTGATTCCCGTGGTGGCGCTGCCGCTGGCCCTGCTTGGGACCTTTGCGGTGATGTTTGCCCTTGGTTACAGTCTCGACAATTTGTCGCTCATGGCGCTCACACTTGCTGTGGGACTGCTGGTGGATGATGCGGTGGTCGTCCTCGAAAACACGGTCCGTCACCTCGACCAAGGCAAGCCCGCCACCGTCGCCGCCTTGCTTGGAGCCAAGGAAATCAGTTTCACGGTTCTTTCCATGACCCTTTCGCTGTCGGCCATTTTTATTCCGATTATTTTCATGCCGGGATTGATCGGGAGAATGTTTCATGAAATGGCGATCACGATTGTTGTCGCCATCATTTTATCCGGGGTGGTGGCCATTTGCATTTCGCCGATGATATGTTCCCGTCTCTTGCGTCCATCCGAACGCGAGAACAGGTATCAGAAATTTTTTAACAGCCGCTTCGAAGCCTTCCGGAGTGGCTATCGCAGACTTTTGGAGTGGACCATGAAACGTCATGCGTTGGCATTTGCGGTGTGGGTTCTTTCGCTGGCGGGAACGATCTGGCTCTTTGTGGTGGTGCCCAAAGGATTCCTTCCCGTCGGGGACAGTGGAATGATCCGGGGAGTGTTTCTTGCAGCCGAGGGAACATCGCCAGAGCAAATGCAGGACTATCAGAGCCGACTTATGAAAATTTTTGAAAGCATCCCGGGGGTGGACCAATCCATTGTGGTGACCGGCCTTCAGAACAGTCAGATCACGATGTCCATGGGTCTGGTTGTGTTGTTGTTGAAACCGGAAAATGAGCGAGCACCGATTGCCGAGATTGCCCGCGAGGCCGTGGCCAAAGCGACGGCTGGGGTTCCCGGAGTGAAGCCTCTCCTGCATCCCTATCCCACACTCAACATTGACACCGGGGCCACCTCCAACATGCAGGGACAATACGCCTATCAGCTCACCAGCACGAGCCCGGACCTCCTTTACAAAACCGCGCAGCAATTCCTTGCGCGCCTTGAAAAAACGAAGGGGTTCTCCGCCGTTTCCAGTGACATGCGCATGAACACGCCCTTTGAGGAACTCGAGATCCTCCGGGATCAGGCCTACAGCTACGGTGTGAATGCCCAAGAGATCGAAAACACGCTGGCGCTTGCGTTTGCGCAAGGCCAAACCGGTCAGATTCAAACACCGCTCAATGTGTATTGGGTGATCCTCGAACTGCTTGGAAAACAGCGCTCCAAATTGAAGGACATCAATTTGCTCTGGGTGCGGAACCAGCAAGGCGACCTCGTGCCCATGGGATCGCTGGTAAGAGCTCACACCAGAACCGGGCCGGAATCGATCAGCCACATCAATCAAATCACATCGGTTACCATTTTCTACAACCTGGAGCCGGACTTTCCAGCGAGTGATGCCGCGACGGCCATTGATCGCATTGCCGGGGAAGTCCTTCCTCCTACGGTTGCTGGCGCACCCACCGGGACGAGTCAGCAATTTCTACAAACCGTGCAGGCCATGATCGTGCTGCTGATCATCGCGTTGTTTGTGATGTATGTCATCCTTGGCATTCTTTACGAAAGTTACATCCACCCGATCACTGTACTTTCGACTCTTCCGGTTGCGAGTCTGGGAGGGTTGGCCACACTG